>NZ_SDPL01000448.1 GCF_004135055.1 Agromyces binzhouensis
CGTGGCGATCGGCCTCGCGCCGAGCGCGCGCGACCGCGGCGACGCGGCGCGCGACGCCTCGGACCTGGTCGCCCGTCGCGATCGCACCTTCGCCGAGGTCCAGGAGCACTACTACGACGCACCGCCGCGCATCGAGCGCGGGTGGCGGGAGCACCTCGTCGGCACCGACGGGCGCGTCTACCTCGACATGGTCAACAACGTGACGCCGCTCGGCCACGGCCACCCCGCGCTGGCCGCCGCGGTCGCGAAGCAGCTGCGCACGCTGAACACGAACTCGCGGTTCAACTACGGCGCGGTCGTCGAGTTCTCCGAGAGCCTCGCGGCGATGGCGCCCGACCCCCTCGACACCGTCTTCCTCGTCAACTCCGGTTCGGAGGCGACCGACCTCGCGATCCGCGTCGCCCTGGCCGCGACCGGGCGCCGCGACGTGGTCTCGGTGCTCGAGGCCTACCACGGCTGGACCTACGCGTCCGACGCCGTGAGCACGTCCACGGCCGACAACCCGAACGCGCTCGCCAGCCGGCCCGACTGGGTGCACGCGGTCGAGGCCCCGAACCCGTTCCGCGGCCGGCACCGGGGCGAGGAGGCCGCGCGGTACGCGCCCGAGGCGGCCGAGCGCATCCGGGAGCTCGCGGCATCCGGTCGACCGCCCGCGGCGTTCATCGCCGAGACCTTCTACGGCAACGCGGGCGGCATCCCGCTGCCCGACGGCTACCTCGCCGAGGTGTACGCGGCCGTCCGAGAGGCGGGCGGACTCGCGATCGCCGACGAGGTGCAGGCCGGCTACGGCCGGCTCGGCCGGTGGTTCTGGGGCTTCGAGCAGCAGGGCGTCGTGCCCGACGTCATCGCGGTCGCGAAGGCCGCCGGCAACGGCTACCCGGTCGGCGCGGTCATCACGACCCGCGAGATCGCGGCGCGGTTCCGCACCCAGGGGTACTTCTTCTCGTCGACCGGCGGCAGCCCGGCCTCGAGCATCGCGGGGCTCACCGTGCTCGACGCGTTCCGCGACGAGGGGCTGCAGCGGAACGCGGCCGAGACGGGCGCGCACCTGAAGTCGCGGCTCGAGGCGCTCGCGGAGCGCCATCCGCTCATCGGGGCCGTCCACGGCCTCGGGCTCTACCTCGGCGTCGAGTTCGTCCGCGACCGCGCGACCCTCGAGCCCGCCACCGAGGAGACGGCCGCGATCTGCGACCGGCTGCTCGAGCTCGGCGTCATCATGCAGCCGACCGGCGACCACCAGAACGTGCTCAAGGTGAAGCCGCCGCTCGTGGTGACGCGCGAGAGCGCCGACTTCTTCGTCGCCATGCTCGACCGGGTGCTCGCAGAGGGCTGGTGAACGCAGGGCGCCGGTGACCGCCGGCGACGGCACGAGAGGGCGCCACGGGTGCCGTCGACGCGCCTCGCAGGCACACCCGCACCGCCCGCGGATAGCCCCTTGACACCGTGGGGGCCGCGTCGCACGCTGCGAGCATGAGGCGCACGGAACCGCTCCCGGCGGCGTGCGCCCCGGACGGGAGCGACGATGACGACGTTCGGCATCGAAGAGGAGTTCTTCTTCCTCGACCCTGAGACGATGCTCCCCGCGGACATCGCGGAGGAGGTCCACGTTCGGCTCGCCGCGGACCCGCGCTGGGGCGAGCACGTGCACCCCGAGTTCCTCGCATCGCAGGTCGAGTTCGCGACGCCGGTGTTCGACAGCCTCGCCGAGGCGGCGGATCAGCTGGTCGCCTTCCGCCGCGAGGTCGACGCCGACGCGGGCCGCCACGCGGTCTGCGTCGCGAGCATCGGCACCTCGCCCGACGCGCCCCGGTTCCCGTCGATCACCGACACGGATCGCTATCACCGGATCGTGCGCGACATGGCCGGCATCATCGCCGACCACCAGATGAGCGGTCTCCACGTCCACGTCGGCATCCCGAGTCGCGAGCACGGCATCGCCGCGATGAACGCCGTGCGACCCTGGTTGCCGCTGCTCACCGCGATGACGGGGAACTCGCCCCTCTGGCGCGGAGCCGTCACCGGCTACGAGAGCTGGCGCACCGTGCAGCTGCGCCGGTGGACGACGGCCGGGTGCCCGCCCCGATTCGCGGATGCCGCGGAGTACGACCGCCGCATCCACGACATGCTCGGCTTCGGCGGGCTCGTCGAGCTCGCGCTGATCGCGTGGAACGTGCGCCTCTCCGAGCACGTGCCGACGATCGAGTTCCGGATGGCCGACGCGCAGCTCACCGCGGACGACACGCTGCTCGTCGCGGCCCTGTGCCGGGCCCTCGTCATGCGGGCGATCGACGAGCACGACCGCTTCGGCGCCGACCCCGCGGTCGCCCGTCCACTGCGGTCGCTCGACGAACCCGACCCCGACGTGCCGCCCGAGCTCCTGAGTGCGGCGACGCTGCACGCGGCGCACGCCGGCCTGTCGGGCGGCGCGTTCGATCCCGCGAGCGGTC
>NZ_SDPL01000449.1 GCF_004135055.1 Agromyces binzhouensis
CCGAGCGCGGCGAGGTCGGCGGGGCCGACGCGCCACCGCGCCCCGCCGAGGAGTCGCAGGAGCTCCGACCCCGCGGTCGGATCGTGCACGACGCGCAGTGCGCAGACGAGGTCGGCGATCACCGGCTGGTCGAGCAGGCCGGCGACCCCGAGCACGTGCACCGGGACCCCGCGCTCGCGGAGCGCCGACGCGAAGAGGTCGACGTGGGCGAAGGTGCGGCAGAGCAGCGCGCCGGTGCGCCCGCCCGGACGCATCCGTTCCGCCAGCCAGTCGGCGACGCTCGCCGCCTCCTCGTCGATGGTCTCCGACCACGAGACCTCGAGCCGCCCGTCGCCGGCGAAGGGCGACGGCCGGAGCGGCGCCTTGGGGATCCCGCCGTCGAGCGGCGCGATGAGCGCGTTGGCGGCGTCGAGCACGATCACGGGGTTGCGCCAGCTCGTCGACAGGTCGTAGGCGACCGCCTCGCCGGACTCGGAGAAGTCGCGGCCGAAGCGGGCCAGGTTCGCGGCACTCGCCCCGCGCCATCCGTAGATCGACTGGTCGGGATCGCCCACGGCCATGACGGCGTGGTCGCGGAACAGCGTCGAGAGCAGGCGCGTCTGCACGACGCTCGTGTCCTGGTACTCGTCGAGCAGCACCGTCGCGTACCGCTCGCGGTGCTCGGCGACGACCTCGGGATGCGCGGTGCAGATCTGCAGCGCGAGCGCGACCTGGTCGGAGAACTCGACGACGCCCCTCCGCTGCTTCTCGGCCGCGTAGGCGTCGGCGAGCTCCAGCAGGGGCGGCAGCGCCTCGACGACCCCGAGCGCCGACACGAAGGTGTCGAACGGGGTCCGCTTGCGCGGCGCCTCGATCGGCAGGTCGTGCATCGCGAGGAACTCGCGCGCGAACGCGCGCACGTCGCGGCTGTCGGTGACGTTCTCGGCGAGCGCGCGGCTGAGCGTGAGCACGGCGCCCGTCACCCGGTCGAGCGACGCGTCGAGCTCGACCAGTCGCGGGTCGGCCGACGCCGACACGATGCCGCGAGCGAGCTGCCACGCGGCGGCTTCGCCGAGGATGGACGCGTCGGGCTCGCGCCCGATCCGCAGCGCGTGCTCGCGGTAGATGGCGCCCGCGAACGCGTTGTAGGTGAAGACCGCTGCCGACTCGAGCGGATCGAGCCGCACGTCGGCGATCCCCTCCGCGACGAGCTGGCCCACGCGTTCGCGCACGCGTTCGGCGAGCTCGCCCGCCGCCTTCCGGGTGAAGGTCAGGCCGAGCACCTCGGGCACGTCGACGGCGCCGTTGGCGAGGAGCCAGACGACGCGGTTGGCCATGGTCTCGGTCTTGCCGCTGCCGGCGCCCGCGACCACGATGCTCCGGCCGCGCGGGTCGGCCTCGATGACGGCGCGCTGCTCGGGCGTCGGCGCGTGCAGGCCGAGGCGGGCGGCGATCTCGTCGGCGCCGATCCGGACCGCGCTCACGCGCACACCGCCGGCACGAGGTGGACCCGGTAGTGCCAGTCGCCGAACCTCGACCCGTGCGCGAACTCGACGGGCGAGTCGAACCGGGCCCCGGCCATGACGCGGGCCACCTCGTCGAGTCGCTCGCGGAACGCGGCCTCGGCGTCGTCGTCGAACGGCTGCTGGGCGCGCTCGGTGTACAGCCGCCCGCCGACGGGTCGCGCGACGTAGACGAGCTTCGCCCCGCCGAGGCGCCCCTCGTTGGGCAGTGCGCCCGCTCGCGCCGCGAGTTGGTACGCCGCGAGCTGCGGGTGCTCGGCCGTCTTCGCCGCGGTGGGCGGGGTCCGCCCGGTCTTCAGGTCGACGATCACGGTCGTGCCGTCGGGCGAGGCCTCGACGCGGTCGATCGTGCCCGTGATGCGCACGCGCCCGCTGACGAGCGTGAACCGCCCCTCGGCGCCGAGCACCACGACCCCGTCGTCCTCAGCGCCGCGGAGGTAGTCGGCGGCGCCCTCGGTCATCCTCCGCGCTCCCCGGCGCTCGCGCTCGGCGACCCATCCGGCCTCGAACCGGAGGTCGCGCCAGCGGCGCTCGACCGACGCCCAGAGCGCCTCGACGTCGATGTCGCCCGCCTGCTGCGCCGCCTCCTCGACGACGGCGTGCACGATCGTGCCGATCGACGCGGCGAGTCCGGACGGCGGCTGGGCGACGTGGTCGACGAACCAGCCGAGCGGGCTCTCCTCGACGCGGTCGATCTGCGACGGGGACACGGGGACCAGGGCCTCGGGATCGCCGTCGAGGTCGACGAGCGGTGCGGTCGTGGTCGGTTCGGCCAACCCGTACCACTCGTCGGGATGCGCCCCCGGCACACCCTGCTCGGCGAGCAGGGCGATCGCCGCGGCGGCCTCCCGGTCGCCCGCACCCGCGTCGCGCCGGAGGGCGCCGACCATGCCGCGCAGGTGCAG
>NZ_SDPL01000045.1 GCF_004135055.1 Agromyces binzhouensis
CTGCGCGACGCGGCACCGCGTTCGGCCCTCCGGGCGGCGCTGCGCTCGTACGTCGACGACCGGCTGCTCCCGCAGCCGGTGGAGCGCCGCCCACGTCGGGACGTCCTGGGAGCCCTGCGCCGGCGCACGGCGGCGGCCTGAGGCATCCGCTCGGGTGGGTACGCTTGACCCGTGTCGACCCTCAGTGACCTCGTCCTCGCCCAGGGGCGCAGCAGCCAGGCCGACGTCGACTGGCTGCACATGCTCGTCGGCGACCTGCAACTGCTCGCCGACCTCGCCTTCGCCGACATCGTGCTGTGGGTGCCCTCGGGCGACGACGGCTTCGTCGCGGTCGCCCACTCCCGCCCGTCGAGCGCGGCGACGCTGTTCTACCGCGACTTCGTCGGGCAGGGCATCCGGAGCGAGTGGCGGGACCTCGTCTCGGAGGCCTTCGGCGCGCGTCGGATCCAGGAGTCGTCGGCCCCCGACTGGTACGAGGAGATGCCGACGCGCGTGCGCGCGGTGCCCGTGATGCGGCGCCTGTCCGTGACGGGCACGGCGCTCGCGCCCGACCCGGTCGCCGTCATCACCCGGCACACCAACCTCGGCTCGACGCGGACCCCCAGCCGGCAGGAGCTCACGTTCAACGACTGCGCGGACGAGCTGTTCCAGATGATCGCCTCCGGCGACTTCCCCGACCTCGGCGCGCCGACCGGACCGCGTCGCGGAGCGCCCCGCGCCTCCGACGGCCTGATCCGGCTCGACGTCGACGGCGTGACGACGTTCGCGAGCCCCAACGCGCTCTCGGCGTTCAACCGCATGGGCTTCGACGACGAGCTCGAGGGGCAGTCCCTCGCAGAGGTCGCGACGCGCCTGCTCAGCGGCAAGCTCGACGTCGACGAGTCGCTCCCGCTGGTCGTGACGGGGCGGGCGCCGTGGCGCACCGACGTCGAGTCGCGCGGGGTGACCGTGTCGATCCGAGCCATCCCGATCCGGCGACGGGGCGAGCGGACGGGCGCCATCGTGCTCTCGCGCGACGTCACCGAGCTCCGCCATCAGGAACAGGAGCTCATCACCAAGGACGCGACGATCCGCGAGATCCACCATCGCGTCAAGAACAACCTGCAGACCGTCGCGTCGCTCCTGCGGATCCAGGCGCGCCGCACCCACTCCGACGAGGCGCGCGACGCGCTCACGCAGGCGATGCGCCGCGTCGGCGCGATCGCCGTCGTCCACGACACCCTCTCCGAGGGGCTCACGCAGAACGTGGACTTCGACGAGGTGTTCGACCGGGCCCTGCTGCTCGTCGCCGAGGTCGCGGCGGCGCACAACACGACCGCCCACCCGAAGAAGTCCGGGACGTTCGGCGTGCTGCCGAGCGAGTACGCGACGCCGCTCGCGCTCGCGCTCACCGAGCTCGTCACGAACGCCGTGGAGCACGGTCTCGCCGGGCAGGAGGGCGACGTCGAGGTCATCGCCGACCGCTCGGAGACGCAGCTCATCGTCCAGGTGCGCGACAGCGGGTCGGGCCTGCCCGAGGGCAAGGTCGGAGAGGGCCTCGGCACGCAGATCGTGCGCACCCTCATCCAGGGCGAGCTCGGCGGGACCATCGACTGGCACACGGTCGTCGGCAGCGGCACCGAGGTGACCATCGAGGTCCCGCTGCGCTGGATCACGAAGCCCTGACCGCGGACATGCGAACGGCACCCGCGCGATCGCGGGTGCCGTCCGGTCCGGGTGCTGCGGGGAGGTGCGCGACCTGCGGGGGTTCGGCTCCGTCGGGGACGACCTCGGGTCGTCGGAGCCCGGACGCGCGGTGCGCGCCGGTTCTCAGCCGGCGCGACGGGCGCGAGCTGCGCGGCGCTTCAGGGCGCGGCGCTCATCCTCGCTCAGACCGCCCCAGACGCCCGAGTCCTGACCGGTCTCGAGGGCGTACTGCAGGCAGATCTCGGTGACGGTGCATCGGGCGCATACGGCCTTGGCCTTCTCGATCTGGTCGACAGCCGGACCGGTGTTGCCGACGGGGAAGAAGAGTTCCGGGTCGGCCGTGAGGCAGGCGGCTTTGTCGCGCCAATCCATGTAGATGCTCCTTGTTTCATCGGTTCGCAGCGGACGCACGCGTGCGCAGCCGGGAACCGGCGGTGCTGCAGGGGGAAAGCCGAATCTCGGGAAGTAGGATCGTGGGAAGCGATCGGCTCACGTCCCTGTGAGCATCAATTCGGCCTCATAAATGGTCGCATAGCGAGAGAAGCGAATCAAGAGTGCTCTTCGGGAGATGTCTGTGAATGCGAGCGGCGTCCGCGCCGCCTTCGTGACCGTCGTCGCACTGCTCTTCGCCGAGGCCGGAGCACTCCTGGCGGTCCTCGCGTGGCTCGTGGTCGACCTCCTCGTGCTGCAGCCGTCGTCGTTCGCGACCGCCGTCGCGCTCGTGGTGGTGGTCGCGATCGCCGCCGCCTGGGTGACGGCGATCGCGGTGGCATCCGCGCGCCGTGCGCCGTGGTCGCGCGCGGCCGCGATCGTCTGGCAGGTGCTCCAGCTCTCGATCGCCGTCGGCGCGTTCCAGGGCCTGTTCGCGCGACCCGACGTGGGCTGGGTGCTGCTCGTTCCGGCGATCACCGTGATCGGGCTGCTGCTCTGGCCGCCCGTGCGCGACCTGTACGCACGCCCCGAGGACGCTCCGGCCGCGTGAGCCGGGAGCGCGTGCGGAGACGCCGACGGGCGGCCTTCGCATCGTGCGACGACCGCCCGTCGGGTGCGGGAGGCGGCGGGCTCAGCCGTCGAGGCCGAGCTCCTTGCGGATCCGGGCGACGTGCCCGGTCGCCTTCACGTTGTACATCGGCTTGGCGATCCGGCCCTCCTCGTCGATGAGGAAGGTCGAGCGGATGGAGCCCGTCACCGTCTTGCCGTACAGCTGCTTCTCGCCCCAGGCGCCGTACGCCTGCTGCACCGCGAGGTCGGTGTCGGAGAGCAGGGGGAAGTTCAGGCCGTCGCGCTCGGCGAACTCCCTGAGCTTCGGCACGTCGTCCTTCGAGACGCCGACCACGCGCACCCCGGCGCCGGCGAACGAGTTGAGGCTGTCGCGGAAGTCGCACGCCTCGGTCGTGCAGCCGGGCGTCATGGCCGCGGGGTAGAAGTAGAGCACGACCCGCTGCCCGCGGAGCGAGCTGAGCGTGACGGGCGAGCCGTCCTGGTCGGGGAGCGTGAAGTCGGGCGCGAGGTCGCCGGCGGCGAGTCGGAGGTCGGTCATGCCTCAATCGTAGGCAGGGCGACGGATGCCGCGTGCCGCGCGGGATCAGGCGGGACGTCGTCGCCGGGCATCCGCCCCGCGCGCCCGGCGGACGGCTGCGTCAGGCGAAGGTCGTGAGCAGTCGCTGGAGCGAGTCGAGCCGCACGCGCCCGGTCTCGCCGAGCTCGCCGGCCTCGACCGCCTCGATCATGGCGCAGTCGGGGGAGTCGGGCAGGTGGGTGCACCCGCGCGGGCAGTCCTCGGCGATGCGGGCCAGGTCGGCGAACGCGCCGAGGATGTTGGCGGGGTCGACGTGCCCGAGCCCGAACGAGCGCACGCCCGGCGTGTCGATGACCCAGCCGGTGCGGCCGTCGTGGTCGAGGCGCAGCGACACCGTCGACGAGGACGTGTGCCGCCCGCGACCCGTCACGACGTTCACGCGACCCGTCGCACGGTTGGCGTCCGGTACGAGCGCGTTCACGAGGGTCGACTTGCCGACGCCCGAGTGGCCGACGAACACCGTGCGGTGTCCGACGAGCCGCTCGGAGATCTCCTCGAGCGGCATGGCGTCGGTGCGGCTGAGGAAGACAGGGAGGTCCAGCCCGGCGAAGTTGGCGAGGAAGGGTCCCGGGTCCGCGAGATCGGTCTTCGTCACGCACACGAGCGGCGCGATGCCCGCGTCGAACGCGGCGACGAGGTAGCGGTCGACGAGCCGGACGCGCGGCTCGGGGTTCGCCGCGGCGATGACGATGAGCATCTGGTCGGCGTTCGCGACGATCACCCGCTCGACCGCGTCGGTGTCGTCGGCGCTGCGTCGGAGGAGGGTCGTGCGCTCCTGGACGCGGACGATCCGGGCGAGGGTGCCCTCGTCTCCCGACGTGTCGCCGACGAGGTCGACCCGGTCACCGGTCACCACGGACTTGCGTCGGAGCTCGCTCGCCCGCGCCGCGGTGATCTCGCGCTCGTCGTCGGTCCCCCCGTCGACGAGGAGGGTGTAGCGACCCCGGTCGACGCCGAGCACGAATCCCGTCTCGGCGTCGGCGTGCTCGGGGCGCACCTTGGTGCGGGGGCGGCTTCCGCGCCGGCTCGGGCGGACCCGGACGTCGGCCTCGTCGTACTCCTCGTACTCCTCGGCCTCGTCGTCCGTGTCCCACCAGCTCATCCGAGCATCCGCCCCCAGAGTTCGGTGAACTGCGGCAGCGTCTTCGACGTCGAGCCGATGTCGTCGACGACGACGCCGTCGACCGCGAGGCCGACGATGGCCCCGGTGGTCGCCATGCGGTGGTCCTCGTACGCCTTCCACTCGCCGCCGTGCAGCGGCGCCGGCTCGATGCGCAGGCCGTCGTCGAGTTCGGTGACCCGTCCGCCGAGGCCGTTCAGCTCGGCGGCGAGTCCGGCGAGTCGGTCGGTCTCGTGGTGGCGGATGTGGCCGATGCCCGTGATGGTGCTCGGCTCGTCGGCGAAGGCCGCGAGGGCGACGAGGTTCGGGACGAGCTCGCCGGCCTCGGACAGGTCGAGCTCGACGCCCCGGATCCCGCCGCCGTCGTGCGACTGCGGCGCATGCACGGTGAGCCGGTCGCCCTCCCGTTCGACGCGCGCGCCGAACCGGGGCAGCAGGTCGGCGAGCTGCGCGCCGACCTGGGTCGTCTCGGCGGGCCAGCCCGTGACGGTCACGGAGCCGCCGGCGACCAGCGCGGCGACGAGGAACGGTGCGGCGTTGGAGAGGTCGGGCTCGATGTCGACGTCGCGCGCCGCGATCGGCCCGGGTGCCACCCGCCAGCGGCCGACCGAGGGCTGTTCGACCTCGACCCCGCGACGAGAGAGCGTGTCGATCGTCATCTCGATGTGCGGCAGGCTCGGCAGCCGTTCGCCGGCGTGCTCGAGGTCGAGCCCGCGCTCGAACCGCGCCGCCGACAGCAGCAGGCCGGAGACGAACTGGCTCGATGCCGACGCGTCGATCGTGAGTTCGCCGCCCTCGACCCGGCCGGTGCCGTGCACCGTGAACGGCAGCGCCCAGCGGCCGTCGTCGTCGAGGTCGACGCCGATGCCGCGCAGTCCCTCGATGACGCCCCGCATCGGACGACGGTAGGCGGCGGCGTCGCCGTCGAACGTCGTCGGTCCGAGGGCGAGCGCCGCCACGGGCGGCAGGAACCGCATGACCGTCCCCGCGAGGCCGCAGTCGATGGTGGTCGAGCCGAACAGCTCGTCGGCGGGCGTCACGCGGAGGTCGTCGCCGAACCCGCCGGCGCCCGGCATCCGCTCGAACCCGACGCCCAGGGAGCGCAGCCCCTCGACCATGAGCTCGCTGTCGCGCGACCAGAGCGGCGCGCGGAGCGTCGACGGCCCGTCGGCGAGGGCCGCCAGGACCAGTTCGCGGTTCGTGAGCGACTTCGATCCGGGAAGCGAGAGCGTCGCCGAGAGCGGGGCGGATGCCACGGGCGCGCGCCACCCGTCATCCGTCTCGGTCTGCCGGTTGTCGCCGTACGGATCGAACTCGGGCGCGGAATACCTCGATATCTGCATCGGTTACCAACAGTAGCGTCCGGTGAGCAGGAAGGAGTCGGTGCGTGTCACTCGCGGTACTCGATCGCCCAGTCGCCTCGGAGACCCACGATCTAGGATGGCCCCTGATGAGCGCCGACGACACTGCGACCCCGGCCGAGGCGACCCGGCCCGACGATGAGACGCGCGACCTCGGCGCGCTGTTCGAGGAGCAGGCGCTGCCGTTCATCGACCAGCTGTACGCGGCCGCCCTGCGCATGACGAAGAACCCCGCCGACGCGCAGGACCTCGTCCAGGAGACGTTCGTGAAGGCGTACGCCGCCTTCGCCTCGTTCAAGCAGGGGACGAACCTGAAGGCGTGGCTGTACCGCATCCTCACGAACACCTTCATCAACACCTACCGGAAGAAGCAGCGCGAGCCCTACCAGGGCACGATCGACGACCTCGAGGACTGGCAGCTCGGCGGGGCCGAGTCGACCACGGCGGCGTCGAGCCGCTCGGCGGAGGCCGAGGCGATCGACCACCTGCCCGACTCCGCCGTGAAGGACGCCCTGCAGGCGCTCCCCGAGGACTTCCGACTGGCCGTCTACTTCGCCGACGTCGAGGGATTCTCCTACCAGGAGATCGCCGACATGATGAACACCCCGATCGGGACCGTGATGAGTCGCCTGCACCGTGGCAGGCGGATGCTCCGCGAGTCCCTCGCCGACTACGCCAGCGAGCGCGGATTCGCCGCGACGCAGCCGGCGGCCCGATCCACCAGGAGCACGAGATGACCGACTGCGGCTGCGACAAGGCGAAGGCCGAGCTCGAGGAGTACCTGCACAACGAGCTGTGCAGCGAGGATGCCGCCGACATCCGAGAGCACGTGGCGAACTGCGAGGACTGCCGGAGCGAGCTGCGCGTCGGCGTGGCGATCACCGAGGTCGTGCAGCGGGCGTGCCGCGAGAGTGCGCCCGAGGAACTGCGCGCGGTCGTGCTGACCCGCATCCGGGCGGTCCAGTCCGGACACGGCGTCCTGGCCGACTGAGCCCGCGCGCCCGGCCGAGCCGGGTTCCGAACTTTCGATGGACGCGCGGGGAGGCGGCCGTTCCGTAGCGTCGAGCACGATGAACGAGCATGCCGTCGCGAAACGTCCGGGGGGTCGCGTCCCCGTCTGGCTTCGGGTCCTGATCCCCGCCGTCCTGATCCTCGTCTGGTTCGCCCTGTTCGGCGCCGGAGGCGCCGCGTTCGGCGGCCTCTCCGACGTGCAGCAGAACGACCAGGCGTCGTTCCTGCCCGCGTCGGCGGAGGCGACGGAGGTGAACGAGCTGCAGGATGGGTTCCGCGACTCCGAGAACGTGCCGGCGATCGTGATCGTCGCGTCCGACGACGGATCCGACCTGTCGGCATCCCAGCTCGCCGACATCGACGCGCTCCGCGACGACGTGCTCGACGTCGAGGGCGTCGTCCGGGACGAGACGTCGCCGGTGATCCCGTCGGACGACGGGGAGGCGGCGCAGTTCGTCGCGTCGATCGCGCCCGGCGAGGGCGAGGAGGGCTCCGGCGCCACCGTCGAGTCCGTCCGCGAACTGCTGGCGGAGTCGCCGATCGAGGGCACGACGGCGGCCGTCACCGGCCCCGCGGGCTTCACGGCCGACCTCGCGGCGGCGTTCTCGGGCATCGACGGCCTGCTCCTGGCCGTCGCGCTCCTCGCCGTCCTCGTGATCCTCGTGATCGTCTACCGCTCGCCGCTCCTGCCGATCATCGTCCTCTTCACGAGCGTGACCGCGCTGACGGCCTCGGTGTTCACCGTCGTGCAGCTCGCGAAGGCCGACCTGCTGCTGCTGTCCGGTCAGACCCAGGGGATCCTCTTCATCCTCGTGATCGGCGCGGCGACCGACTACGCCCTGCTGTACATCGCCCGCTACCGTGAGGCGCTCGCGCAGCACGAGACGAAGTGGGATGCCACGTGGGCGGCGCTGAAGGGCGCATGGGAGCCGATCGCGGCCTCGGCGGGCACCGTCATCGTCGGCCTGCTCATCCTCCTGGCCTCCGAACTGAACTCGAACAAGATCCTGGGACCCGTCGCGGCGATCGGCATCGTGTTCGCCCTGCTCGCCGCGCTCACGCTCCTGCCGGCCCTGCTGCTCTGGGCAGGCCGGGTCGCCTTCTGGCCGCGGCGCATCGCCCGGGCCGAGGCGACCGCCCCCGATGCCGAGCACGGCAGGCACGCGGCACCGGCCGATGCCGAGGAGTCCGCGGAGCGCGGCCTCTGGGGAGCCGTGGGGCGCCTCGTGTCGCGACGCCCCCGCACGGTGTGGATCCTCTCGACGGTCCTCCTCGGCGTCATGGCACTGGGGCTCGTCCGGCTCGACGCCGACGGCGTGCCGTCGAGCGAGTTCGTGCTCGGCGAATCGCAGGCGCGCGACGGACAGGAGCTCGTCAGCGAGCACTTCCCGGGCGGCTCCGGCACCCCGGCGGTCATCATCGGACCCGAGGAGGACCTCCAGGAGATGGCCGACATCGCGCTCGGCACGGCGGGCGTGGCATCCGTCGCCGTGCTCTCGGCCGACTCGCCGGCCGGCAGCGCGCCCGTGACCGATGCGGGCATCCAGGCGTTCGGGCCGCCGGGAACCCCCGCACCCGACCCCACCGTGGTCGGCGGCTCGGTGATGCTGCAGGCCACGCTCGACGACCCCGCCGACTCGGCCGAGGCGGAGGCCACCGTGATCGACCTCCGCGACGGCCTCGACGACGTGGGCGAGGACGTCCTCGTCGGCGGCCCGACCGCCGTCGCGCTCGACACGAACGAGGCCGCGGTCGCCGATCAGCGACTCATCATCCCGCTGGTGCTGCTCGCGATCCTGGCGATCCTGATGCTGCTGCTGCGGGCGGTCGTCGCGCCGCTCATCCTGATCGCGAGCGTCGTGGTCTCGTTCGCGGCCGCGCTCGGCGTGTCGGCGCTCGTGTTCGAGTTCGTCTTCGGCTTCTCCGGCGCCGATCCGTCGGTGCCGCTGTTCGGATTCGTGTTCCTCGTCGCGCTCGGCGTCGACTACAACATCTTCCTGATGACCCGCGTGCGCGAGGAGGCCGCCAAGCACGGCACGCGCGAGGGCATCCTGAGGGGGCTCAGGCTGACGGGCGGCGTGATCACCTCGGCCGGCCTCGTGCTCGCCGCGACCTTCGCCGCGCTCGGCGTGCTGCCGATCCTCTTCCTCGCCCAGATCTCGTTCATCGTCGCCTTCGGCGTGCTGCTCGACACGTTCCTGGTGCGCACGCTCCTCGTGCCCGCCGCGTCGTACGACATCGGGCGCGCGATCTGGTGGCCGAGCCGCCTGGCACGCGAGGAACGCCGGCACGGCGCGCACGCGGCGCCGACGGATGCCGCGGAGGCCGACGGGGTCGCCACGACGGAGGAGACCGAGCGGACCGACCGCGTCCCGGTCGAGACCGGCTGATCAGGCTGCGGCCGGCCCGGCTCCGGCCGGGTCGGCCGGGCGAACGAGAAGAGCGGATGCCTCCGGGGAGGCATCCGCTCTTCGCGTTGGGCGCGGCGCGCCCTAGTAGAGCGCCCGCTTGATCAGGTCGGCCTGCTCGGCCGAGTGCCGCTTCGCGGACCCGGTCGCGGGCGACGCCGCCGCGGTGCGGGCCACGAGGCGGACCTCGCGAGGGCCGAGCTTGTTCGTCTCGATGATGAAGAACGGCCACGCGCCCTGGTTCTCGGGCTCATCCTGCGCCCACACCAGTTCGGCGTCCGGGTAGCCGTCGGCGACGGCCTTCAGCTCGGCGGCGGGCAGCGGGTAGTACTGCTCCAGGCGGACGAGCGCGACCTCGGGGTTCGGGTTCTTCTCGAGCTCGGCGAGGAGGTCGTAGTACAGCTTGCCGGCCATGAACACGACCCGCTTGACGGCGGACTTGTCGCTGATCCGCGCGTCGTCGATCACGGGCTCGAAGCGGCCCTGCGTGAAGTCCTCGACCTCGCTGGTCGCGCCGCGGAGGCGGAGCATCGCCTTCGGGGTGAACACGACGAGCGGTCGGCGCGGGCGCTGGTAGGCCTGGCGGCGGAGCAGGTGGAAGTACGACGCGGGCGTCGACGGCCGGGCGACGGTCATGTTGTCCTCGGCGCACATCTGCAGGTAGCGCTCGATGCGCGCGCTGGAGTGGTCGGGACCCTGGCCCTCGTAGCCGTGGGGGAGCAGCAGGACGACGCTCGAGCGCTGGCCCCACTTCTGCTCGGCCGACGAGATGAACTCGTCGATGATGGTCTGCGCACCGTTCGCGAAGTCGCCGAACTGCGCCTCCCACATCACGAGCGCGTCGGCCCGCTCGACGGAGTAGCCGTACTCGAAGCCCATCGCCGCGTACTCGCTGAGCAGCGAGTCGTAGATCCAGAAGCGGGCCTGCTGGTCGCCGAGGTACTGCAGCGGCAGCCACTCCTGGCCGTTCACGCGGTCGTGGAGCACCGCGTGGCGCTGCACGAACGTGCCGCGGCGCGCGTCCTGGCCGACGAGTCGGACGGGCGTGCCCTCGAGCAGCAGCGAGCCCAGCGCGAGCAGTTCGCCGAAGCCCCAGTCGACCTTGCCGTTGCGGCTCATGTCCTGGCGCTTGGCCAGCAGCTGCTGGATCTTCGGGTGGACCGTGAAGCCCTCGGGCTTGTTGATGAAGGCGTCTCCGATGGCGTGCACGACCTCGGTCGACACGCCGGTCGTCTCGAGCTCGCCGGAGACCGGCTCCGCCGCGTGCGCCTCGCCGCCGACGATCGGGATCGACCCGGTCTGCGCCGCGTGCGTCTCCGCGAAGGCCCGCTCGAGGCGGTCCTGGAAGTCGCGGTGCGCCTCCTCGTACTCCTCCTCGGTGATGTCGCCGCGACCGACGAGCGCCTCGGTGTAGAGCTTGCGGACCGAGCGCTTGGCCTCGATGAGGTTGTACATGAGCGGCTGCGTCATCGAGGGGTCGTCGCCCTCGTTGTGCCCGCGACGCCGGTAGCAGACGAGGTCGATGACCACGTCGCGCTTGAACTCCTGGCGGTAGCGGAACGCGAGCTCCGCGACGCGGACCACGGCCTCGGGGTCGTCGCCGTTCACGTGGAAGATCGGCGCCTGGATGGCCTTCGCGACATCGGTCGAGTAGATCGACGACCGCGCGTCGCCCGGGACGGTGGTGAAGCCGACCTGGTTGTTGACCACGAGGTGGATGGTGCCGCCCGTCCGGTACGCGCGCAGCTGCGACATCTGCATGGTCTCGACCACCACGCCCTGGCCGGCCATCGCCGCGTCGCCGTGGACGAGGATCGGGAGCACCGAGTACGTGCCGACGGGCTTGCGGTCCTGCTTGGCGCGGACGATGCCCTCGAGCACGCCGTCGACGGCCTCGAGGTGCGACGGGTTCGCCGCGAGCGAGACGGGGACCTGCTGGCCGCCGTCGGCGGTGAAGGTGCCCTCGGTGCCGAGGTGGTACTTCACGTCGCCCGAGCCGGAGAAGGACTTGGAGTCCTGCGTGCCCTCGAACTCGCGGAAGACCTGGCCGTAGGTCTTCCCGGCGATGTTGGTGAGGACGTTCAGGCGGCCGCGGTGCGCCATGCCGATGGCGACCTCGTCGAGGCCCTCCTTCGCCGCACCCTGGAGCACCTCGTCGAGGAGCGCGATCATCGACTCGCCGCCCTCGAGGCTGAAGCGCTTCTGGCCGACGTACTTGGTCTGCAGGAACGTCTCGAACGCCTCGGCCTCGTTGAGCTTGCCGAGGATGCGCATCTGCTCGTCGTGGGTCGGCTTCTCGTACTTGCGCTCGACCTGGTGCTGGATCCACCTGCGCTGCACGGGGTCCTGGATGTGCATGTACTCGATGCCGATGGTCCGGCAGTACGAGTCGCGCAGGACGCCGAGGATGTCGCGGAGGAGCGCGGTCCGCTTGTCGCCGAACCCGCCGGTCACGAACTCCCGGTCGAGGTCCCAGAAGGTCAGGCCGTGGCTCTCGATGTCGAGGTCGGGGTGCGAGCGCTGGACGTACTCGAGCGGGTCGATGTCGGCCATCATGTGGCCGCGGACGCGGAAGGAGTTGATGAGCTCCTGCACGCGGGCGGTCTTGTCGATCGCGCTGGCGATGTCGACCGAGATGTCGGCGTTCCACTTGATCGGCTCGTACGGCAGGCGGAGCGCCGCGAAGATGTCCTGGTAGAAGTTGCGCTCGCCGATGAGCAGCTCGTGCACCTTCTTCAGGAACTCGCCCGAGCCGGCGCCCTGGATGACCCGGTGGTCGTAGGTGGACGTGAGCGTGATCGTCTTGCCGATCGCGAGGTTCGCGAGCGTCTTCTCGCTGGCCCCCTGGAACTCGGCCGGGTACTCGAGCGCGCCGGCGCCGATGATGCAGCCCTGGCCCTTCATCAGGCGCGGCACGGAGTGCACCGTGCCGATGCCGCCCGGGTTCGTGAGCGAGATCGTCGCGCCCTTGAAGTCGTCGGCGGTGAGCTTGTTCTTGCGCGCCCGGGAGACGAGGTCCTCGTACGCGCCGAGGTACTCGTTGAACGTCATCGTCTCGGCCCGCTTGATCGCGGGGACGAGGAGCGCGCGGGTGCCGTCGGGCTTCGGGAGATCGATCGCGATGCCGAGGCCGATGTGCGCGGGCTTCACGAGGGAGGGCTTGCCGTCGACCTCGGAGTAGAACACGTTCTGGCTCGGGAAGTCCTTCAGCGCCTGGATGAGCGCCCAGCCGATGAGGTGGGTGAAGGACACCTTGCCGCCGCGGGTGCGGCGGAGGTGGTTGTTGATCACGATGCGGTTGTCGATCATGAGCTTCGCGGGCACCGTGCGCACGCTCGTGGCGGTGGGCACGGTGAGCGAGGCGTCCATGTTCGCCGCGAGGGTCTTCGGCAGGCCCTTGAGCGGGAGGACCTCGTCCTCGCGCTCGCCGGCGTCGGCCTTCTGCTGGGGGCTCGTCACCGGGACGTCGGCCGGGACGGGGGTCGTGCGCGGTGCGACCGAGGTGGTCCGTGCGGCGGGGGCCTGGCCGATGACCGCGTTCGGCGCGGTGGCCGGCACGTGGGCGGATGCCGCGGGCTGGTCGGCGGG
>NZ_SDPL01000450.1 GCF_004135055.1 Agromyces binzhouensis
TGGGCCGTCCCGACCGGCGTGAGCCATGCGGGTCGCCCCGCGTGCTCAGGGCCTCCGGACCGCCGCCCGATCCGGCTCGGGCGCGAGCACCGGCAGCGCGAGCCCGCCGAGCGCCGAGCCGAGTCCGCCCCAGACGAGGTCGCCGATCGTGTCGCGGTAGTCGACGTAGATGCCGTCGTCGATGAAGGTCTTGCCGAACCACTCGAACACCTCCCAGATCACGCCCAGCCCGAGCCCGAACGCCGTGGTGACGAGCACCGCCGCGACCACGGGTCGGGGGAGTCGGAGCGGGTCGGCGATGAGTCGGAGTCGGGCGAACAGCAGGACCGCGATCACGGCGGCGAGTCCGTTCATGAGGAAGTGCATCGGGATGTCCCACCAGCGGACGCTGACGTAGAGGTCGGTCACGCTGCTCCAGACGGATACGAGCGCGATGACGCCGAAGGCGATGTCGAGTTCCGGCCGGACGCGGAGGAGCCGGGGGACCACCATGCACGCGGCGACGAAGGCGAGGCTGACGAGCCCCAGGGGGCCCCAGCCGATGCCCGCGATCGGGATGCAGACGAGTGCGATGAGCCGCAGCATGTCGGCCGCGATCTCGCCGGGGCCGTCGGCACGTCGGGTCAGTCCGCCCCAGATGCTCCGCATCACCCTGCCTCCTCGCGGCCGCCGGCCGCCTCGTCGTTCGACCGGTGCCGCAGCACCGCCTGCACGGGTTCGTGGTCGGATGCCGCGCGCCCCTCGAACCTCGCCGCGTTGATGCCGGCGTGCGTCACCTCGGCGGCGCCGCCGACGAGGATCAGGTCGATGCGGCGTCCGCCGCGTCGTCGCGGACCGTAGTTCGAGAACGTGCCCCACTCGGGCGTGAGCTGCTCGCCCGTGGCGTCCCACGCGTCGCGGAGGACGCCGTCGCCGGTCAGTCGGCGGTGCACGGCCGATCGCTCGTCGGCGTTGAAGTCGCCGGTGACGACGATCGCGGCCTCGGGCTCGTCGAGGTGGGCGGCATGGGCGAGGCCGGCGATCATGCGCGCCGACTGCAGCCGCGATCGGCGCGAGAGGTGGTCGAGGTGGGTGTTGAAGACGTGCAGGCGTCCGCCGGTCGCGCGGTCGGTGAACTCCGCGGAGACCACGACGCGGCGCGTGAGGTTGCCCCAGGATCGGGAGCCGTGCTCACCGGGCGTTGCGGAGAGCGCGAGCTGCCGCCACTCCGTGAGCTCGAGGCGAGCGTCGTCGTAGTAGACGGGGCAGGCCTCGCCGTGCCCGCCGGGATCGCGCCCGGTGCCCACCCACCGGTGGCTCCCGCCGAGCGCGTCGGCGACGACCTCGACCTGCTCGTCGAGCGCCTCCTGCACCCCGAGCACGGTCGGCCGCTCGGCGGCGAGGAGGCGGCGCACGAGCGGCTTCCGGGTCGCCCAGCGGTCGGGGCTCCCCGGACGGTTCCGCGGCATGCGTCGCCGGATGTTGAACGACATCACGTGCAGGTCGGGGGCCTCGACCGGACCGATGAGCGGCTCGTCCGTCATCATGGGCCCAGCGTAACGCCCGGCGCGCACCCGATCGGGTCGTTCAGCCCAGCAGCTGACGGCGCGCCTCGGGGTAGCCGAGCACGTTCGGCTCGGTCTCGAGGGCGGAGCGGGAGAACAGGTCCGTGGGGCACCATCCGGTGACCGCCCCGATCGCGAGGAACGTCGCGCAGATGCCTGCGGGGATCGCGCACCACAGGTTCTCGAGGTTGGATGCCGCGAACGCGGCGAGGAACACCGCGATGACGCCGCGGAGCACCCGTTCACCGCGGCTCACCGCGCAGGAGCGCGAGGTGAGCGCGCGGACGACGCGGTTCACGCCTGGGCTGCGGCGGCGGCCTGCTGCTCGGCGAGCTGGCGGCGCACGTCGTCCATGTCGAGCGCCTTGGTGCCCTCGATGACCTGCTCGAGCTGGGCGCCGTTCAGCGCGCCCGGCTGCGCGAAGACGATGATGCCCTCGCGGAACACGACGAGCGTGGGGATCGACGTGATGCGGAAGCCCGCGGCGAGGGCCTGCTCGGCCTCGGTGTCGACCTTGCCGAAGACGACATCGGCGTGCTGCTCCGACGCCGACTCGAAGATCGGGGCGAACATGCGGCACGGGCCGCACCATTCCGCCCAGAAGTCGAGGAGCACGATGTCGTTGTCCTTGATGGTCGACTCGATCGTGTCGTGGGTGATGTTCACGGAAGCCATGCCCCGATTCTAGCATGAGATACCCCTGGGGTATTATCTACTCCATGCAGACCACGATCACCCGCTCATCGGGCGCCCCGGCGACCCGCTCCGTCCCCTCCACCCGCCGCGCTCGCGGCCTGCGCGCCGGCCTGGTCGCCATCGCCGGCGCGACCGCG
>NZ_SDPL01000451.1 GCF_004135055.1 Agromyces binzhouensis
CCGACGTCGCCGCCGCGGCATCCGCCGGACCCGAACGGCCGAAGCGCCGCCGCGGACGGACCGCGGCCGCGGTCGTGCTCGTCGTGGTCGGCCTCCTGCTCGCGCCGATCGCGGTGATCACGGCATGGGCGCGCGCCGAGCTCGTCGATACCGATCGATTCGTCGCGACCTTCGGCCCGCTCGCCGAGGACCCCGCCGTGCAGGCGTTCCTCGCGGACGAGGTCACGCAGGCGATCGAGGAGCAGGTCGACATCCCGCAGCTCACCTCCGACGTGTTCGACGGCATCCGCGCCCTCGACCTGCCGCCCCGAGCCGAGGACGCGCTGTCGCTGCTCGAGGCGCCAGCGGCGCAGGGCCTCAACTCACTGCTGTCGTCGACGGTGGACCGCGTCATCCAGTCGGAGGCGTTCGCCAACGTCTGGGACGCCGCGCTCCGGGCGAGCCACACGCAGTTCACGGCGGCCCTCCAGGGCGACCCGGAGGCGATGCTCGAGATCGGCGGCGACGGCACGCTCTCGGTGCAGCTCGGCCCGATCATCGAGGCCGTGAAGGAACGGCTCGGCGAGCAGGGCGTCGGCTTCGCCTCGGCCATCCCGGTCGTGGAGCGGAGCGTGCAGGTCGCCCAGGCCGACTCGCTCGTGCTCGTCCAGACCATCTACACGCTCGCCGTGGCGGTCGGCACCTGGCTGCCGCTGGTCACGCTCCTCCTGCTCGCCGCCGGGGTCGTGGTCGCGAAGCGTCGGAGCGTCGCGCTCGCCTGGACCGCGGGCGGGCTCGCGTTCGTCATGCTCCTGACGCTCGCGGGGTTCGGCACCGGCAGGCTCTTCTTCGTCGGCACCGTGAGCCCGTCGATCATGCCGAAGCAGGCCGCCGAGTCGATCTTCGGCGGACTGACCGAGCTGATGGTCTCCACGCTCACGGCGTTCACCGTGCTCGCGATCGCCGTCGCGATCATCGCCTGGCTGTCGGGGCCGTGGGCTCCGGCGCGGCGCGTCCGCGGGTTCTCCGACGACGCATTCGGCGCCGTGCGCGGCAGTGCCGAGGCCCACGGCATCACGACCGGGCGGTTCGGTTCCGGGCTGCACCGTTGGCGGGTCGTCGCCTACGCCGCGATCGCCGTGATCGCCGCGGCCGTGCTGTGGTTCTCGAGGCCGCTCTCATCGTCGACCGTCGTCTGGACGGTGGTCGTCGCGCTGCTCGCCGTGCTCGTGGTCGAACTCCTGCGTCGGCCCGAGCCCGTCACGGAGGCGGCGGAGGCGGAATCGGAGGCCGAGTCGGTCCCCGTGGCGACCTCGTGACGTCGGCGACCCCCGCCTGACGCGCCGGCGCGTCATCCGCTCGCCCCCGGACCGCACGTCGTGAGGGCCGACGGGTGGCGCTCGCGTTAGGCTCGCGTGCGATGAGACGCACCACGATCGCCCTGCTGGCCGCCCTCGAGGCCACGGTCGCCGTGCTCGTCGGCGTCGGGCTCGCGCTCGTGCCCCTCATGCTGCTCTGGGCGGTCCACTTCGGCCTCGCGGCCCCCGTCGACGCGTTCTTCCGCGCGGCGGCCGACGCGTGGCTCATCGGTCACGGCGTCGACGTCGTCGTGCACCTCGACGCCGCGACGGCGGCCGTGGTCGGCGTCGCCGGCGCGGATGCGCCGTTCACGATCGGGATCGCGCTGCTCGGCTTCGCCCTGCTGACCTTCCTCTTCGGCCTGCGCATCGGCCGCCGGGCGACCGCGACCGGGACGCCGATCGTCGGAGCGGTCTCGGCGGTGCTCGTGACGGGGCTGCTGGGCGCGGCGCTCGCCGTGCTCGCCGCGGCACCGGTGGCGCAACCGGTGGTCTGGCAGGCGGCGGTGCTGCCCGGGGTCGTGATGGGCGGCGGCGTGCTCGCCGGCGTGATGGTCGCCTTCGGCCGCTCCGGCTGGGCGACGGATGCCGCGACGAGCGCGGTGCGCGATCGGCTCGACTCCCTCCCGTTCGTCGCCTGGGCGGGCATCCGCTCGGCGATCCGGATCGGCGTGGGCTCGGCGGTCGGCGTGGTCGGGGTCGCCGCGGCGATCCTCGCCGTTCGCATCGTCATCGACCACCCGACGATCATCGGGCTGTACCAGGCGCTCGGCGCCGGCGTCGACGGCGGCATCGCGATCACCCTCATCGAGCTCGCGCTCATGCCCAACCTCATCGTCTGGGCCGCCTCGTGGATGCTCGGCCCCGGCTTCGCGCTCGGCGCGGGCACGATCGTGTCGCCGAGCGTGACGCTCATCGGACCGGTGCCGGGCCTGCCGATCCTCGGTGCGCTGCCCGCCGAGGGCGCGCCGCTCGGCGTGCTCTGGCTCGCGCTGCCCGTGCTCCTCGGCTTCGGCGGCGCGGTGCTCGTCGGCC
>NZ_SDPL01000452.1 GCF_004135055.1 Agromyces binzhouensis
CCCGGCGCGCGGAGGTCGCCCGACACCGACCAGCCGAGGCGAGCGAGCGCGTCGACCGCGACCCCGTGCGGTCCCTCGCACACCAGCACGACGCGCACGCCCCGGCGGCGCAGCTCGGCGAGCGTCGACTCGACGCCCCTGACGGGCAGCGGCGGCGCCGCGGCATCCGTCGACCGCCGGACCACCGCACCCTCGAAGGCCAGCACGGCGAGGGTGATCATCGATCCGCCTCGGCGGGGTGCGATCGCGTGAGCGGGGTGCGACGGTCGACCTCGTTCTCGATCGTGAAGGTCGCGAGCTCGGGCCGGTACCGGTCGTCGGCGTAGGCGAGCGGTCGACGCGCCGAGTCGAACGTGATGCGGCGCTCGCGGAGGAGCGGGCTGCCGGCGTCGACCTCGAGGAGCTCGGAGTCGAGGGGGTTGGCGGCGACCGCGTCGATCGTGTGCCGCGCGCGTCGCAGGTCGACCCCCCGCGACACGAGGTGCGCGTGCAACGAGCCCCGATCGCAGTCGAGGTCGTCGAGCAGCGCGCCGATCTCGGGCGGGAACGAGCTGCGCTCGACCATCGTCGGCACGCCGTCGAGCAGTCGTACGCGAACCACCTGGGTCACCGTCGCACCCTCGTCGAGCCCGAGGAAGCCCGCGACGGTCGAGGGAGCCGGCCGGGCACCCGCCTCGAGGGTCCGCTGCCCCGGCTCGCGCCCGATCGCGCGCGCCCACTCGGTGAACGAGGTGAACGTCGAGAACGGCTGCGTCGGCACGACGCGCCCGACGAGCGGGGGCCGCCCCCGGCCCCCGACGACGTACCCCTCCTCGCGCAGCACCGCGAGCGCCCGGCGCACCGGACCGCGGCTCGTCCCGAACTCGCGGCACAGCGCCGCCTCGCTCGGCAGTCGCATGCCCGCGGTCCAGTCGCCGCGTCCGATGCGCTCGCGCAGGGTGTCGTGCACCCGCTCGTGGAGCGGCAGCTCGGTGGACATGCCTCGACCGTACGGAGTCGGCGCATTCCGCGGGGTGGGCACGATGCGACAGGACGGTGAAGCTTCGGTGAACCGCGGGCGAACCCCTCGGACGACGCCTCGCGCCGCCGACCGCGACGCGGCTCAGCGCACGTCGGGCGTCAGCTCCCTCGCCCTCCGGAGCACCCGGACGAATGCCTCGAGGTCGAGTCGATCGAGGCTCGGAACCGCGATCGCGGCGGACCCGACCTTCACGCGCCCGAGCTCGGACGCGTGTCGCTGGACCAGGTAGGCGCCCTCCTCAGCGGCGTTCACGTAGACGCTCAGGTGCTTCGCCTGGTCGGCGAGCCCGACGAGGAACCAGTCGACCGCTCCCCCCTTCGGGCGGGACTGGGTGATCGCGCCGTAGCCGATGATCGCCTGCTCGGTCCCGCCCCAGAAGACGCCCTCCCAGAGCACGCGTTCGAGCCCGGCGAACTCGGCAGCGATGATGCGGTCGAGCGCTCGCAGGTCGTCGGCCCGCTCGCCACGCTGCACCGCCAGGAGTTCGTCGACGTCGCGATCGGTGCGTTCCATGCCTCGATCCTGCCACCCGCCGCGGACGCGCCGGGGGCGTGGGCGTCACCTGTTCGGCCCGACGGCCAGAGCCTCGACGGCGGCCAGCCGCTGGTTCCGGTTCCCGGTGATCTCGATGACTTCCGGACGTTCGCCGACGACGTCGGGGTCGTCGATGAGATCGAGGAGGGCGTCGTCCATCGCGTCTCGGAGCGCCAGGTGCTCGTCAGCACCGGCGGCGGTCCCATCCATCGTCGTGAGCGGCAGGACGACCAGGAGGTCGACGTGCTGGAGCGCCTCGCGGGTGACCGATTCCGATCGCTTCAGGAGATCGCGTGGGACGGACGTGCCTGCGAGCTCGTCCAGGGCGTGCAGGTAGGCGAGGAAGTCGATGGGGCCGCGCTCGGCGATGAACTGCTCGGCGGACTCGTCCGGGTGGAGCCGGGACGCGGAGAGGCGAAGCTGCGTGGCGAACAGGCCGGCGTTCGGGGCGTCCCACGCCTCGTCCACGAGCTCGAACGGATCGGGCAGCACCGCGAACTCCGGGTGGCGGACGGAGAAGTCGGAGATGAGCGTACTCTTCCCGCTCGCGTGGGTCCCGGAGACGACGATCCGCATGTCGCGACTCTAGGACGTGGAGTGATTCGGCCGCGCACCCGAGCGGTGCAGGTGGATCTCGTGGGCGCAGTGCTGGGCCCGCCCGGGCACGTCGGCCGGGTCCTCAACCCGACCAGGGCAGGGGCAGCGCCTCGACCGATGCGCCCGCCGCGACGCCGCCCGGCGGGACGACGAGCACGACGTCGGCCACGGCGAGGCCGCGAAGCATCCCCGAACCGACGTGCGAGACCGGGGCCG
>NZ_SDPL01000453.1 GCF_004135055.1 Agromyces binzhouensis
CGCGCTGCTCGTCGGCCCGCGACACGGCGTCGCGGTCGAGGTGCTCGCGTGCGAGCGGCGGCGCAGCGGCGGCGCGCGCGCCATCGGCAGGATTCGGCGCGTCGGGGTGGAGCACGGGTGCACCTCTCGTCGGAGCCGGAGTCGTCGGGAAGGCGTGGCGGTCGCCGGGCAGGCCGGATGACCTGCTTAGGCTGTGTGCCATGGCCAGACCCCCACTCACTCTAGCCGCGTTGGCCACGGCCGCGGTGGCCGGACTCGAGGTGCGGGCGGCCCGGGCGCACTCCCGCGGGGCGGGTGGCGCGTTCGATGCCGTCGAGCTCCACTCCACCGACGGACGGCACCTGCTGATCCGCGCGCCGCGGTCGCAGACGGCCGAGTCCGAGCAGTCGTCCGATCTCGTCGCGCTGCGCGCGCTCACGCCGGGCATCCGCTCGCGGCTGCCGTTCGCGGTGCCGCAGTTCGTCGGGCAGGCGCCGATCGGCCCGACCCGCGCGGTCGTGACCGAGTTCATCCCCGGGGCCGGGCGCACGGCCGAGGAGCTCACGGGTTCCCCCGAACTCGCGGCCGACGTGGGGCGCGCGATCGCCGCCATCCACGCGCTGCCGGCGGGGTTCGTCGGCGATGCGGGACTTCCCCGCCGTTCGGCGAACGAGGCGCGCGAGGCCGCCGTGGCGATCATCGACCGTGCATCCGACACGGGCCGACTGCCGGCTGCCCTGGTCCGCCGGTGGGAGGAGGCGACCGACGACGACACCCTGTGGCGGTTCGCGCCGACGGTCGTCAACGGCCAGCTCGGCGCCGACTCGTTCCTGGTCGACGGCGACCGGGTGACCGGGGTGATCGGCTGGTCCGGGCTCGCCCACGACGATCCGGCGCACGACCTGCACTGGGTGCTCACGTCGACCGGGGCATCGGCCGAGCGGACCCTCGGCGCGTACCTGGAGGCGCGCGCGGGTGGCGCCGATGCCGAGGTCGCGCGCCGGGCGCTCCTCTACGGCGAGCTCGAACTCGCGCGTTGGCTCCTGCACGGCGTCGACACGCACGACGACGAGGTGATCGAGGATGCCGTGGGGCTCCTCGACGGGCTGGTGGCGAGCGTGCACGACCACTCGTCCGAGTCGCTCACGACCGACACCGGACCGGTGCTCGCGGTCGCCGACGTCGAGCGGATGCTCGACGAGACGCCCCGGGAGGGGCTGCCGCGCGAGTCGGGCGCGACGATGCTGACCGACAGCTACGACGTGTCCGAGCTGCGTCGGCACCTCGCGGAGGGCGACGGAGCGGAGCACGACGAACGCGACCTCGGCCTGACCGCGCCCATCCCGCTCGACCTCAGCGACTGGGGCGATGCGGCGCCGGGCGCACCCGGCGCAGCCGAGTCCGCATCGGGATCGCCCGACGGCACCGGCACCGGGGCCCGCGACCGCTCCGCGTGACGACCGTCGCTACGACCCGAGCCGGCGGTCAGGCCCTCGAGATCGCCGTCCGGACCTCCTCCGGGACGGTGGACGTCTCGCCGCCCGCCGATCGCGACCCGTCGCGCTCCACGCCGGACCTCGCGGCCACTCCGGCCCAGGCCCGGCGCAGCGTGGCCTCGTCGTAGAGCTCGTCGGGGCGCAGGACGAGGTCGTCCTCCACGTAGTAGAAGACGGCGTCGATCTCCTCCGGGCGCAGGCCCGACCAGCGCGCGTACGCGAGCCGGTACAGCGCGAGCTGGGTCTGCCGCAGCTCGAGCTCACGCGCATCGCGCGGCGCGGCGCCCGTCTTCCAGTCGACGACCTGTGCGCGGATGCCCGTGCGTCCGAGCTCGGAATCGGGCCCGACGTCGTACACGGCGTCGAGCTTGCACACGAAGACCTGCTCGTCGAGCGGCAGGTGCAGTTCGAGTTCAACGGCGACGGGCCTGCGGTCGCCCCACTCGGAGGCGGCGAAGGTCGCGCGAAGGCGCTCCAGGCGGGCGTCGACGGGATCGACCAGGATCTCGTCGACCTCGGCCGCGTCGTCGAACGCGAAGTCGAGCGCGTCGAGGTCGGTCGTCGCGTCGGCCGAGCCGGCCGCACCGGACCCGCCGGCGGGGCCCGAGGGCCGAGCGGTCGTCCCGCCGGAACGCTCCTCGACCCAGGCGTGGAAGAGCGTGCCGATCCGCGTGGCCCGATACGGACGCTGCGGCATCGGCCTCGCGAGTTCGGCCGCGACGGCGACAGGGTCGTCGACGTAGTCCTTGAAGCGCGACGCGGGAACGCGCGTCGGGACTCCGGCACCGCCGCGCGACTCGCTCCGCCGGCGCCGTTCCTCCAGCAGCATCCGCAGCTCGTCGGCCAGCGCCGGGCCGATCCCGGCGCCGGTCGGCAGGGCCGCCGCCTC
>NZ_SDPL01000454.1 GCF_004135055.1 Agromyces binzhouensis
GGCATCCGTCGACCGCGCGCCGTCCGTCGCGACGCTCCGGCTCGCCTGCCGCGCTGCCTCGATCGCCCAGAACACCGCCTCCGGCGTCGACGGCGCCGTGAGCTCGACCGAGTGCCCGGACGGCCCGAACGCCGCGACGGCCTCGCGGATCGCCTCGCGCACGCTGAAGGCGAGCATGAACGGCGGCTCGCCGACCGCCTTCGAGCCGTAGATCGCGCCGTCCTCGTGCGCGCGCTCGAGGAAGTGCACGTTGAGCTCGTCGGGCAGCTCCGAGAAGCTCGGCAGCTTGTAGGTGCTCGCCGACGGCGTGAGCAGGCGCCCGCGCCCGGGTCCGTCGGTCTCGTCCCAGCGCAGCTCCTCGAGCGTGAGCCATCCGACGCCCTGCATGAAGGCGCCCTCGACCTGCCCCAGGTCGATGAGCGGCGAGAGCGAGTCGCCGACGTCGTGGACGATGTCGACGCGGCGCAGCCGGGTCGCGCCCGTGAAGCCGTCGACCTCGACCTCGCTCGCGGCCACCCCGCAGGCGAAGTACTTGAACGGGGTGCCGGTCATCGTCGCCGGGTCCCAGCCGAGGCCCTCGGTCCGGTAGAAGCCGGCGGCGAAGAGCTGCACGCGCTCGGCGTAGGCGGTCGCCGCGAGCTCGCCGAAGAGCACGGATGCCGCGGGGTCGCCGCCGTGCACGCGGCCGTCCTCGAACCGCACGTCGGCCTCGTCGACGCCGAGGACGTTCGCCGCGACGGGCCGGAGCCTCGCGATGATCTGGTCGCAGGCGTCCTTCACGGCCGCGCCGTTGAGGTCGGCCCCCGAGGATGCCGCGGTCGCCGACGTGTTCGGCACCTTGTCGGTGCGCGTGGGGGCGAGGCGCACCTGCGCGAGCGGCACGCCGAGCGCGGTCGCCGCGACCTGGAGCATCTTGGTGTGCAGGCCCTGGCCGAGTTCGGTGCCGCCGTGGTTCACGAGCACCGAGCCGTCGCGGTAGACGTGCACGAGCGCGCCGGCCTGGTTGTAGGCGGTGAACGTGAACGAGATGCCGAACTTCACCGGGGTGATCGCGAGTCCGCGCTTGACGTCGGGTTCGGCATCGTTCGCGGCCGCGATCTCCTCGCGCCGGCGGGCGAACTCGGACTCGTCGAGCACCCGGGACCACGCCTCGCCGATCCGCTCGGCGTGGCGCACCTCCATGCCGTACGGGGTCGTCTGGCCGGGGCGGTAGAGGTTCCGCTCGCGCAGCACGGCCGGGTCGATGCCGAGCTGCGGCGCGACGCGCCCGAGGACGTCCTCGATGACGAACATGCCCTGCGGCCCGCCGAACCCGCGGAACGCGGTCTGCGAGGTCACGTTCGTTCGTGCGATGCGCCCGTGCACCGTGATGTCCGGGATCCAGTAGGCGTTGTCGACGTGGCACAGCGCGCGCCCGAGCACGGGATCGGAGAGGTCGAGGCTCCAGCCGCCGTTCGACGTCAGGGTCGCCTCGAGCGCGAGGATGCGGCCGTCGTCGTCGAAGCCCGCGCGCCAGGTGGCGTGGAACGGGTGCCGCTTGCCGGTCATCGTCATGTCCTGCGCGCGCGTGAGCCGGAGTCGCACGGGGCGCCCGGTGCGCACGGCGCCGAGCGCCGCGACGGCGGCGAGCCCGTGCGGCTGCATCTCCTTGCCGCCGAAGCCGCCGCCGAGGCGCAGCGACTGCACGGTGACGCGGTGGTTCGGCACGCCGAGCACGTGCGCGACGATCTCCTGCGTCTCCGACGGGTGCTGCGTGCTCGACTCGACGAACACCTGCCCCTCGGAGTCGACGTGCGCGAACGACGCGTGCGTCTCGAGGTAGAAGTGCTCCTGCCCGCCGACGACGCTGACGCCCTCGAAGACGTGCGGCGCCGAGGCGAGGGCGGATGCCGCGTCGCCGCGCCGCACGGTCGGCGCGATGCCCTGGAACGACCCGGCCGCGATCGCCTCCTCGACGGTCACGATCGAGGGCAGCGCCTCGGCGTCGACCACGACCGCGGCGGCCCCGAGGCGCGCGGACTCGGCGGTCTCGCCGAGCACCCACGCGAGCGCGTGCCCGTGGTACTGCGCCTCGTCGGGGAACAGCGGCTCGTCGCCCTTCGCACCCGCGTCGTTGACGCCGGGCACGTCCTCGGCGGTGAGCACGTGCACGACGCCCGGCACCTCGAGGGCGGGTGCGACGTCGAGCCGCACGCGCGCGTGCGCGTGCGCCGAGGTCACCGGCCACGCGGTGAGCACGTCGCGGCGGGTGGCGGCGAGGTCGTCGGTGTAGACGGCGGTGCCGGTGGCGTGCAGCCGGGCGCGGTCGTGGGCGGCGGGCGTGGCGGCGACGGCGCCGGCGGGGCGGTCCGAGAG
>NZ_SDPL01000455.1 GCF_004135055.1 Agromyces binzhouensis
CGGCAGCGGGCCGGGATCGGGCTCGGCGGCACGCCACGCCCGCTCCGCGCGGACGTAGCGCGGAGGGATCGCGATCCGCAGGATGTCGCTCGCGTTGCCGGCCGCCCGGTCGGCCGCCGCACGCGCGAGCCCCCACACGTCGGGCATGAGCGCCGGGACGTCGGAGACGACGTCGTCGATCTCGCTGAGCTCGCCTCGGTACTCGGAGCGCTCGACGAGCTCGACGATCCAGCCCTGGGCGATGCGCCCGCCCGACCGAAGCGGAACGCGCACCCTGACGCCGCGCGACGCGGCATCGGCGAGTCGCTCAGGGACGCGGTAGTCGAACAGCTGGTCGAGCTGCGGCAGCGGCGAGTCGACCAGGACGCGTGCCACCGACAGGTCGGTCACCTCGGCGCCCGCCCGTCGTGTCAGAGCCCGGCGGCCGAGCGGAGGTCGTCGACGCGGTCGAGCCGCTCCCAGGTGAAGTCGGGCAGCTCGCGGCCGAAGTGGCCGTACGTCGCCGTGTTCGCGTAGATGGGGCGGAGCAGGTCGAGGTCGCGGATGATCGCGGCCGGGCGCAGGTCGAACACCTCCCGGATCGCCTCGGTGATGCGCTCCTCCGGCAGGTGGCCCGTGCCGAAGGTCTCGACGTAGAGGCCGACCGGCGCCGCCGCGCCGATCGCGTAGGCGACCTGCAGCTCGAGCCGATCGGCGAGGCCCGCGGCGACGGCGTTCTTGGCGACCCAGCGCATCGCGTACGCGGCGGAGCGGTCGACCTTCGACGGGTCCTTGCCGCTGAACGCGCCGCCGCCGTGTCGGCTCGCGCCGCCGTACGTGTCGATGATGATCTTGCGACCGGTGAGCCCGGCATCGCCCTGCGGACCGCCGATCTCGAAGCGACCGGTCGGGTTGATGAGGACCCTGAGGTCGGGCCGCGCGAGCTCGACCCGGTCGAGCGTCGGGCGGATCACGAGCTCCTCGACCTCGGCGCGCAGCTGTTCGGTGGACACCTTCGGCGAATGCTGCGTGGAGAGCACGACGGTCTCGATGGTGCGCGCCACCTGCCCCTCGTAGCCGACCGTGACCTGCGTCTTGCCGTCGGGGCGCAGGTAGTCGAGCTCGCCCTGCTTGCGGACCTCGGCGAGCCGCTCGGCGAGGCGGTGCGCGACCCAGATCGGCACGGGCATGAGCTCGGGGGTCTCGCGCACGGCGTACCCGAACATGATGCCCTGGTCGCCCGCCCCCTGGCGGTCGAGCTCGTCGAGGCTCGCGCGCTCGCGCGTCTCGAACGCGTCGTCGACGCCCTGCGCGATGTCGGGCGACTGCCCGCCGATCGAGACCGAGACGCCGCAGGAACGGCCGTCGAACCACACGTCGGACGAGTCGTAGCCGATCGAGGTGATCCGGTTGCGCACGATCGCGGGGATCTCGACGTATCCCTCGGTCGAGACCTCGCCGGCGACGTGCACGAGGCCCGTCGTCACGAGCGTCTCGACCGCGACGCGCGCCGTCGGGTCGACCGTCAGCAGCGCGTCGAGGATCGCGTCGGAGACCTGGTCGCAGATCTTGTCGGGGTGACCCTCGGTGACGGACTCGGAGGTGAACTGGCGCAGTGCGCTCATCTGGGGTGGGTGTCCTTCGTGGTGGGCTCGGCGCCGGGCGCGATCCGCGCGGCGATGGCATCGAGGATGGCGTGCGCCACCGACATCTTGGTGCCGGATGCCTCTGCCGTGACGGTGTCGTCTGCTCCGATCACGCTCACGGCGTTCTCGTCGGCGGCGAAGCCGTGGTTCCATCCGACGCGGTTGACGACGAGCAGGTCGGCCCCCTTGGCGCGGCGCTTCGCCCGCCCGAGCTCGAGGAGGCGCACGGGGTCGGACTCGGTCTCCGCCGCGAAGCCGACGAGCACCGTGCCGTCGTGCGGCGCGGCGCCGAGGCCGGCGAGGATGTCGGGGTTGCGGACCAGGTCGATCGACATGCGCTCCTGGCCGTCGACCTTCTTGATCTTCACGTCGCTCACGTCGGCCGGGCGGAAGTCGGCGACCGCGGCGGCCATCACGACCACGTCGGCGTCGCCGGTTGCGGAGGTCACCGCCTCCTGCAGCTCGAGCGCGGTCGAGACGGGCACCACGCGGCATCCGCCGGGTGAGGCGACCTCGAGGTTCGCGGCGATGAGCGTCACCTCGGCGCCACGTGCGGCTGCCGCTTCGGCGATCGCCACGCCCTGCTTGCCGCTCGAGCGGTTGCCGAGGAAGCGCACCGGGTCCAGGGGTTCGCGCGTGCCGCCGGCGGTCACCACGACCCGGCGACCGGCGAAGTCGTCACGGGCACCGGCGCCGAGGCCGTGCCGTGCGGCGACCTCGAGCA
>NZ_SDPL01000456.1 GCF_004135055.1 Agromyces binzhouensis
GCCCGACGACCGAGCCGCCGACGACCGGGCTCCGGACGAGCCCGCTGCCGAGGCCGTCGTCGCGGCGCTCGTACGCGACGGCGTGCGGGTGCGCGGCTTCGCGATCCGGCGCACGAGCCTCGAGCAGCGCTTCGTCGAGCTCACGGGGGAGGGCTTCGATGTCGTCGGCTGAGGCGTCCGCGACCGTCGGCACGTCCTCGGATGCCGGCGACGCCGCAGTCCCCGCGCCCGCGCACCCGCGAGCAGCTCGGCGGCAGCGACGAGGCGGCCTGGCGTCGCTCTTCGCGTCGGAGACGGCCACGCTCTTCCGCCGCTGGCGGACGTGGGCGATGCTCGCGGCGCTGGGGCTGATCCCGATCCTCATCGCGATCGCGATCCGCATCGCCGGCCCGTCCGGCCCCGGCCGCGGCCCGGCGTTCCTCGACCAGGTCGCCGGCAACGGCCTCTTCGTGGGGATGACCGCGCTGGTGGTCGCCACCCCGCTGTTCCTCCCGCTCACGATCGCGGTCGTCTCGGGCGACGCCATCGCCGGCGAGGCGAGCCACGGGACGCTGCGCTACCTGCTCATCGCCCCGGCGGGCCGACTGCGACTGCTCGCGGTCAAGTACGCGGTCGCCGCCGTGTTCTGCGTCGCCGCGGCGCTCACCGTGATCGTCGTCGGCACCCTGATCGGCTGGGCGCTGTTCCCGGTCGGTCCCGTGACGCTCCTCTCCGGCGGGCAGATCCCGGTCGGCGAGGGGCTCCTCCGCCTGCTCGCGATCGGCGCGTACGTCGCGGTCTCGATGCTCGGCCTCTCGGCGATCGGACTGCTCGCGTCGACGCTCACCGTCGTGCCGGTCGGCGCGATGGCCGCGACGGCGATCCTCGCGGTCGTCGCCCAGATCGTCGGCGCGATCCCCCAACTGGAGTCGGTGCATCCCTTCCTGTTCTCCGACCGCTGGTTCGACTTCGCCGACCTGCTGCGATCGCCCCCGTCGTGGGAGTCCTTCGCCGACAACGCGCTGCTGCAGGCCGGATGGATCGCGGTGTTCGGCGGGCTCGCCGCCTGGCGGTTCGCGACGCGCGACGTCCTGTCGTAGCGCTGGTCGGGGCGACGGATGGCGCGCCCGCGCGCTACCCGTAGATGCGCGCGGCGTACGACGGACCGTAGTACTCGTCGAGCTCGGCGACATCCGCCTCGGGTCGTTCGAGGGCCTTGGCGATGAGCGCGCGCCGACGGACGGCGTCGGGCGTCCAGGTCTCGGGCCTCCAGGCCTGCGAGCGCAGGAACGCCTTCGAGCAGTGGAAGAACACCTCGTCGATGTCGACGACGAGCGCGAGCGCGGGGCGGTGGCCCTTCACGACCATGCCGTCGAGGAACGGCGCGTCGCGCACGATCGTGGCGCGCCCGTTGATCCGGAGCGTGTCGCCGCGTCCCGGCACGATGAGGACGAGCCCGACGTGCGGGTTCCGCAGCACGTTGCGGAAGCCGTCGGCGCGTCGGTTGCCCGGCCGCTCGGGGATCGCGATCGTCGTGTCGTCGAGCACGTGCACGAACCCGGCCGGGTCGCCCTTCGGCGAGACGTCGAGGTCGCCGTGCTCATCGCTCGTCGCGACGAACGCGAGGGATGCCGCGGCGAGCCACTCGCGATCGATCTCGTCGAGCCGGTCGCGGGTCTTCCCGACCGCTGCCGTCGTCGGGGCGCCGAGGATCTCCTCGAGCTCGTCGGCGCTGGTCACGGGGATGCCGCGTTCGCTCATGCTCCCCATCCTGCACCCGGCGCGGCCGGGCCCCTCAGCGGGCCTCGGCCCGGCGCTCGCCGATGCTCGGCGGGAGCCTGCAGAGGTCGTAGAAGTACCGGGTGGGCGCCGCCTCGTCGGTGAGGTCGATGATCACGTTCGTCGCGGCGTGGGGGAGTTCGTCGCCCGCGAGGGTCCACACCGTGAAGTGCCAGATGCCGCGGACGGCGTCGTTGAGGAGCCGCCGGCCGTCGATGACGAGGACGACGTCGTCGTCGTCCTCGGCGTCCGCGAGCGTGCCGGCGCGGAACGGCTCGACGGTCGCGGAGCGCAGCGTCGGCTCGTCGATATCGCCCACCGAGACCCGCACGGCGGGCTGCCCGCGCTCGACGAGGGTCGCGGCGAGGTCGTCGGCGAATCGAGCGGCCGGCGCCTCCGAGGCGCCCTCGACCGCCACGAGGCGCCTCCCGCGCCACGAGTTGTGCAGGAACTCCTCCGCGACCGACTCGAGCAGCGCTCGGCGGTCCTCCGTCACCTGTGCCATGGCGGACACGCTACGCCGATGCGTGCGCCCGAGGCATCCGTCGCGCCCGCCGGCCGGCCGGCCTTCGGCCGCGCTCGCCCCTGCCC
>NZ_SDPL01000457.1 GCF_004135055.1 Agromyces binzhouensis
GGCCGGCGCGGTCGCGGCCGACTGGATGCTGCAGCGCGCCGCGCGGCGCCGCCTCGCGCGCATCACGAGCGAGCTGCCCATGGTGCTCGAGTTCCTCACACTCAGCCTCACGGCGGGCGAGGGCATGCTCGACGCGCTCCGCCGCGTGGCGCGGACGGGCTCCGGTGAGCTCGCCCGGGAGTTCTCCGGCGTGGTCGCGGCGGTCGGCACGGGCGTCCCGATCGGCACGGCGCTCGCCGACGTACGCGACGGGCTCGATCATCCGGAGCTGTCGCGAGCAGTCGACCAGGTGCTCGGCGCGCTCGACCGCGGCACCCCGCTCGCCGGCGTCCTGAGGGCTCAGGCAGGCGACGCCCGAGCTCAGGCCAAGCGCACCATCATCGAACTCGCGGGCCGCAAGGAGATCGTGATGCTGGTGCCGCTCATCTTCCTCATCCTCCCCGTCACCGTCGCCTTCGCCCTGTTCCCCGGCTACGTCGTGCTCCAGGCGGGATTCTGATGCGCCGTCGCACCCCGCCACCCGATGAAAGGACCTCGCATGCACCGCTGGATCGCCCGACGCCTCGCCGACGACCGGGGCGACGTGCCCGGATGGGTGCTCATCACCCTGATGACGGCCGGGCTGGTGATCGTGCTCTGGGGCCTCGCCGGTCCGGCACTGTCCGGGGTGTTCGACCAGGCCATCGATCGCGTCGTCGGCTTCTGAGGCGGCTCGCCGACGACCGGGGGTCCGCGGTCGCGGAGTTCGCGCTCGTGGGCGTGCTGCTCACGGCGCTCCTCCTCGCGGTCGTGCAGCTCGCCCTCGCCCTCCACGTGCGCAACACGGTGCTCGACGCTGCCGCCGAGGGCGCCCGCTACGCGGCGCTCGCCGGTTCCTCGCCCGCGGCGGGCATCGAGCGAACGCGCCTGCTCATCGACGCGGCGATCGCCGCCGAGTACGCAGCGGATGTGTCGGCCGCGACGACCACCGTCGGCGGAGTGCCGGCGATCGCCGTGACCGTTCGGACGTCGCTACCGGTCATCGGCCTGCTCGGCCCCGAGCGCGGACTGGAGGTGACCGGTCATGCCGCGGTCGAGGTGCTCGACTGACCCCCGGCGCCTCGACCTCGCCGCCGAGGCGGGTTCCGCGTCCCTCGAGTTCCTCACGGTCGGCATGATCCTGCTCGTACCGCTCGTCTACCTCGTGCTCGCGATGGCGTCCATCCAGGCGGCAGCACTCGGCGTGGAGGGCGCGGCGCGGCAGGCGGCGAGGGTCGCCGTGCTCAGGACGGATGCCGGTGAGCCCTCGGCATCCGTCGATCGAACCGTGCGCGTGGTCCTCGCGGACTACGGGGTCGATGCCGGCGCGGCATCCGTCATGGTCGAGTGCAGCGGGCCGTGCACGGCGTCGGGCACGCGGGTGTCCGTCGCAGTGGGGGCGGCGGTCGCGCTTCCGCTCGTGCCGCAGGTGCTCGCCTCGAGGGGCATCGGCACGGTGCGGCTCGAGGCGCGGGCGACGCAGACGGTGTCGCGGTTCGCGGGTGCGCCGTGAACCGGCGGGTGCCGGTCGCGTTGCGCGGCGACGAGTCCGGCTCGACCCTGCTGCTCACGATCCTCTTCGGCGCACTGGCACTCGCACTGGTGCTCGTCGTGACCTCCGCGACGTCGCTCTACCTCGAACGGAAGCGGTTGTTCACCCTCGCCGACGGTGCCGCGCTCGCCGCCGCCGAGTCGTGGCGGCTCGACGAGGTCCGCGTGGAGGGCGACGCGCTCGTGTTCGGCCTCGACGAGGCATCCGTCGCCGCCGCAGCGGCCGACTACCTGGGCGATGCCGAGCACTCGCTGCGCGCACTCGAGGTCGTGCGGGCCGACTCGGGCGATGGCCGCAGTGCGAGCGTGACCCTCCGGGCGATGTGGCATGCGCCGATCTCGACCGACCTCATGCCCGTCACCGTGCCGATAGAGGTGACGGCCGACGCGCGGTCGGTGTTCCACTGATCCCGTACGGGGCCGACCGACGATCCCGTCGTCGCATCCCGCATCGAGGACCGCACGATCGGATCTCGGATCTCGGATCTCGGATCTCGGGTCCGGGGGCTCGGGGTGCGCCGTGCTCAGGCCGGTTCGGCCGTGAATCGGAGCCGTCGGATCATCTCCCACCGCTTCAGCAGCGCGGTCGCCGACATCGAGCCGACCGGCTGCGCCGGGGGTGCAGGCACGGGCTGGGCCGCGAGCCAGGACCGAAGCGCGGTCGCGTCCTCGTCGGCACCGGCGCCCGCCACGTTCGAGACGAGCGTGTCGAGGTCGGCGCTCGGTGCCGCGGTCGCGGCCGCCGCCAG
>NZ_SDPL01000458.1 GCF_004135055.1 Agromyces binzhouensis
TCGCCGTCGGTCCGCGTCGGCGCGGCCCGGAGCGAGGTCGGGCGCTCGCCGGCCGGGGCGACCGAGCGCGCCTGCTCGAAGGCGGGCAGGCGCTGGGTGTCCCACTCGCGCAACCAGGACTGGAGGCGCGAGCGGAGTGCGTCGAACGTCGGCTCGGGCGAGGCCGGGGCCTCGTCCTCGACGGTGGCGGGGGTCGCGAGGAGCGCGGCGAGGTCGCGCACGGTCGTCGCGCCGCGGGCAGCGGTCCTGGGAGCGTCGAGCAAGGTCATGATGGTCCTCCGGGTGGGTGGCGCGTGCGCGCCGGAAACGCGATGAGGACACGGTACGGACGCGCCGGGGCCCGCGGCATCCGCGCAGGCCCCGGGGCGGGGTGGGGGGTGACCCTGAATCCGAGGTCGTGGGATTCCCCTGCTCAGACCAGCAGCTGGTGCTCGGCGAGCTCGCGGTAGAGCGGCACGGTCTCGACGAGTTCGTGGTGCGTGCCCTCGCCGATGACCCGGCCCGCTTCGACGACCACGATGCGGTCGGAGTCCACGACCGTGGAGAGTCGATGCGCGATGACGATGAGCGTGCGCCCGGCGGCGACCGCGTCGATCGCCTCGCGCATCATCCGCTCGTTCACGCCGTCGAGCGAGGACGTCGACTCGTCGAGGAGCAGGATCGGCGGCGCGGCGAGGAGGGCTCGCGCGATCGCGAGGCGCTGGCGCTCGCCGCCGGAGAGCATGATGCCGTTCTCCCCGACCTGCGCGTCGAGGCCGGCCGGGTCGCGCTCGAGCACCGTGCCCAGGTTCACGGCCTGGAGCACGTGCTCGCACTCGGCGTCGGTCGCGTCGGGGCTGCCGAGCTTCAGGTTGTCGCGCAGGGTGCCCGCGAGGACCGGTGCGTCCTGCTCGACGTATCCGATCTGGGCGCGGAGCTCGGTGCGGTCGAGCGAGCGGAGGTCGAGTCCGCCGAGGCGCACGGTGCCGACGCTCGGGTCGTAGAAGCGCTCGATGAGCGCGAGGATCGTGGACTTGCCCGCCCCCGATGGCCCGACGAGCGCGATGCGCCGCCCGCGCGGAACGCTGAAGGAGACCCCTCGGAGCACCGGCTGGCGCTCGATCACGTCGGGTTCGGGCAGGTGCTCGTCGGGCGACTCGTTGCCCGGGTCGGCCGGATCGGACGGACGGGTGAGCGCGTACGCGAAGTGCACGTCGTCGAACTCGACGGCCGCGGCATCCGGCAGCAGGCCCTCGTTGGCCGGACCGACCATGACGGCTCGCGCGGCGAGCTGCCGGTCGTGCGCGTCCTCGTCGGGGAGGTCGAGGATCTCCTGGATGCGACCGAGTGCGCCGAGCGCCTGGTTGACCGACGTGATCGCGCCGAAGGCCTGCCCGAGGGGCAGGATCATCATGAACAGGAACAGGATGAAGGCGACGAGGTCGGCGATCGTGATCGCGCCCGACGCGACCCGGAATCCGCCGACGCCGAGCACGACGAGGAACGACACCTGCATGGCGATGCCCGCGATGGGCACGATGAGCGCCGAGACCCGCGCGACCTTGACGCCCATCTCCCATGCGCCCTCGGCCTGGACCTCGACGTCGCGTACCTCGCGCTCGGTCGCGCCGGCGGCGCGGATCGTGCGGACCGAGGTGATCGCCCGCTCGACGGATGCCGCCACGTCGCCGACCTTCGCCTGCGCGGCGTGCGACGCTTCGCGCACCCGGGCGGAGAGCAGGGTCACGGTCGTGATCGCGACCGTGATGACGAGGACCGTGAGGCCGAGGAGGACCGGGTCGATGACGAGCATCGCGATGATCGCGCCGACGAACGTGACGGCACCGCCGACGGCCTCGACGAGCCCCTGGGTGAGCACGGCGCGCAGCATGGTCGTGTCGCTGCCGACCCGCGAGACGAGGTCGCCGGTCCGGCGCGTGTCGAACTCGGCGATCGGAAGGTGGAGGATCTTCGCGATGAGGCGTCGACGGCTCGAGAGCACGACGCCCTCGCCCGTGCGCTGTAGCAGGTAGTGCTGGTAGCCCGTGATGACCGCGCTCACGACGACGAGGGCGACGAGGGCCCAGACGATGCCGTCGAGCGGATCGCCGGCCTCGACGATGGTGATGACGCGACCCACGAGCAGCGGCTGCGCGAGGCTCGCGATCGCGCCGATGACGGAGAGCACGGCGACGACGATGAGCACCGGCCGGTGCTCGAAGATGAACGGGAGGAGCTGCCGGAAGGTCGCACGCGGGCCGGCCGGGGTCTCGCCGCGACGGCCGAACGGGATGCGGCGCACCGGCCGCGAGGGTCCGTCGGCCGCGGCGTCGGCGCC
>NZ_SDPL01000459.1 GCF_004135055.1 Agromyces binzhouensis
GACACCGCGCAGCGCGACGGGCGCCGCGGGTGCGGCGGTCGCTGCCCCGGCGGACGCGGGTCCGGCGGGTGCGGCTGGTGCGGTCGTCATCTCATGCTCCTGGTCGCGGCGGGCGGATGCTCGACGCTAACCGGAACGCGCTCTCCGCCGTCGTGGGCGTGAAGCACGACGTAACACCGGACGACATGCGGCGTCACACGGCGCCGCTCGGGTCGTCGATTCAGAGCGGCTTCGCCATGTGCAGCGACGCGACCTCGTAGCCGAGGTCGCGGTACAGCGCGATCGCGCCGTCGTTGTAGCCGAACACGTTCAGCCCGAGCCGCGACGCCCCGTGCTCCCGCGCGATCTCCTCACCCGCGAGCATGGCGCGCCGGGCGACCCCGCGCCGACGGAACTCCGGATGCACCTCGAGGTCCCAGACCCACCACAGCTCGCCGTGCTCGTCCCACGGGCCGAGCCAGAGCCAGCCGGCGTCCTCGTCGCCGAGCCGGATCGAGTGCAGCAGCTGCCCCTCGACCGGCCGGCCGTCGGGGAAGAACCGCTCCTCGGAGGCGCGCCGACCCGCCGCAGCCTGCTCGGGCGTGTCGCCGGCATCGCGTCGCGCCTGCTCGTAGTGCGCCATCGCTGCGGGCAGCCACGCGGCGACCTCGGCGTCGGTCATCTGCACGAGGCGCACCTCGGGGTCGTCCATACGGAGGATTCTGCCGCGCCGACTCCCTCGCGACGCGAGTCGCCCCGCCGACTTGCCAGAATGATCCCCATGGCGAGAACCGTTCGGGGCGCGAACCTCCTGATCACCGGCGCGGCGGGCGGCATGGGGCGCATGTACGCCGAGCGGGCCGTCGCGGAGGGCGCTGCGTCCGTCGTGCTCTGGGATCGTGCCGCCGCGGCCCTCGCGCGCACCGCCGACGAGCTCGGGCAGCAGGCGAAGGGCCGCACTCGCGTGCGCTCGTACGTGGTCGACGTCGCCGAGCCGGGTGCGATCGCCAAGGCCGCGCACAAGGTCCGGCGCGACCACGGCACGCCCGACGTGCTCATCAACAACGCGGGCATCGTCCGCGGCAACGCCTACTTCTGGGAGACCGACAGCGGCGACGACGTCAGGCCGACCATGCTCGTGAACGCCTTGGCTCCGATGTACGTCGCGCGCGAGTTCCTGCCCGCGATGATCGCGCGGGGCCGGCCGGCGCGGATCGTGAACATCGGCAGCGCCGCAGGGACCCTCGCGAACCCGCGCATGGCCGTCTACGCGGCGTCGAAGGCCGCGCTGAACGGGTGGAGCGACTCGCTGCGACTCGAACTCGCGCAGGCGGGCCATCGGCACGTGACCGTGACCACGGTCACGCCGTCGTACATCGCGACGGGGATGTTCCAGGGCGCGCGCGGTCCGATCCTCGCGCCGGTCCTCGAACCCGAGTACGTGGTCGAGCGCGTCTGGCGGGCGATGCTCGCCGGCCGTCCGCTGCTCGAGCTGCCCGCGAGCGTCCGGCTCTCACGCTCGCTGCGGGCCATCCTGCCGACCCGCGCGTTCGATCGCGTCGTCGGCGACGGATTCGGCGTCTACCGCTCGATGGAGCGGTTCACCGGGCGCGACTGAGCAGGCTCAGTCGCCGCCCTTGTCGCGACCCTTGCCCTTGCCGGGCTTGTCGTCGCCGTTGCCCTCGCCGCTGTTGCCCTCGCCCTCGTTGTCGCCCGAGCTGCCCGGACCGCCGTCGTCTGAATCATCGCCCTCGTCCGACGACTCCGACTCCGTCGGCGTCGGCGTCGGTTCGGGGCTCGGCGTCGCCGCGGCGATCGCCGCCTCGAGGTCGGCACGCACGAGTGCGATCGCCTCGGTGATGCTCGCCGCGCGGTCCGCGTCGAGGCTTCCGTCCGCCGCAGCGGCGTCGACCTCGGCCTGCAGTGCATCGAGGCGTGCGAGGGCGTCGGCGAAGTCGCCCGTCGAGGACGACTCGGCGATCGAGACGACCTGCGCACGGAACGCGGTCGCATCGCCCTCGGAGATCGCGGGCCCGGCCGCGCAGCCGGCGAGGCCGACGGCGAGCGCGACGGTCACGGATGCCGTGGTCAGGGCGCGGCGCAGTCGGATCGTCATGGCGACACCGCCTCCTCAAGTTGGTTCAGACTGGTCCCGAGGTCGCCCTCGACGCTCGGCAGCGGTGCCTCGGACGGAGCCGGCTCGCCCGCCGCGTCGCCGCCCGCAAGCGCCCCGACGGTGATCGGCACGACGACGAGCGCACCGATGAGCACCGCCGCTGCGGCGAGCGCGAGGATCATCCGCCGCGGCAGCCGCCTGC
>NZ_SDPL01000046.1 GCF_004135055.1 Agromyces binzhouensis
GCCCACGAGGCGATGGCGCCGACGTTCAGGCGCCACGCGAGTCCCACGTGCCCGCGCAGCAGCGGTCCGGCCGTGGCGCGCCCGGCACGCCCCGGCAGCAGGCTGGCCCCGCTGTCGCGCGCGGACTGGAACACGAAGACCAGTCCGATGAGCACCACGGCCAGCCCGACCGAGAGCAGCAGCGGCGCGAGGTCGTTCGCGTCGAACGGCTCGGTGCGCTGCGCCCACCCGATCGGCGAGAGCCAGCTCGGCCATGCCGCGGTCCGGACCAGCCCGTCGTCTGACGACTCGCCGAGCGCGTCGCCGAGACCGCGGACGAGGTAGGCGGCCAGCACGAGCGCGACCGACAGGGCGTTCGCGCTCCGCGACGTGCGGAACAGCTGCGCCGCGACGAGGCCGATCGCGAGGAAGGCGACGCCCGTCGCGCCGACCGCGAGGCCGGCGACCGCCGAGCCGCCGGCATCGAGCCCGCTCGCCAGGAACGCGAGGGCGACGGCGATCGCGAGGACCAGGTTCGCCAGGCCACCGTGGACGACGGTGGCCACGGTGGGGAGGGTGCGCGCCGCCGGGGTCGCGGCGACCAGCTCGGCACGGCTCTGCTCCTCGTCGCCGCGGGTGTGCCGCACCGCGAGGAACGTGCTCATCAACCCGGCCATGAGGGCGAGGAAGGCGAGGATGAGGAACACCGCGAACTCGCCCTCGCCCGCGCCGTTCGGCGTGCCGCGGAAGATCAGGATCGCCGGCGCGACGATCGTCAGGCGCAGGATGGACTCGCGTTCGGCCTCGTCGCCGAACGTGCTGCCGACCGCGGCGGTCGCCATGAACGCGAGCCCGGCCGTGCCGAGGATCCACAGCACCAGCTGGAGCCGGTCGCGCCGCGCGCGCTGCGCGACGAGCGGGAGCAGCAGGCCCACCGGGTTCACCGCGGGGACCCGGCGCCGGCCGTCGGTGCCGAGCGTCCGGCATCCGCCATCGCCGGATCATCGCCGTAGTGGCGCAGGAAGAGCTCCTCGAGGGAGGGCGGGGCGACCGTCAGGCCCTGGACGCCGAGCCGCCCGAGTTCGGGCAGCAGCGCGGCGACGCGATCGCTGTCGGCCGTGAACTGCACGCGCCCCGCGCTCACCACGACGTCGTGCGCGCCGTCGAGCGACTCGACGGCCGACTCCTGGCCCGGCACGTGCGCGAAGGCGACCGAGGAACGGGTCAGGTGACGCAGCTCGGCGAGCGTGCCCGTCTCCACCCGACGCCCGGCTCGGATGATGCTCACGCGGTCGCAGAGCGTCTCGACCTCGGAGAGGATGTGGCTCGACAGCAGCACGGTCGCGCCGTCCGCCGCGACGCGGGCGATCTCGCGGTTGAAGACCTGCTCCATGAGCGGGTCGAGTCCGCTCGTCGGCTCGTCGAGGATGTACAGCTCGGCGGGGGTCGCGAACGCGGCGACGAGCGCGACCTTCTGGCGATTGCCCTTCGAGTAGGCCCGGCCCTTCTTCCGCGGGTCGAGCTGGAACGCCTCGACGAGCCGCGCCTTCCGCTCGTCGTAGGCCGCCCGGTCGGCGGTTCCGCCGCGCAGCCGCGAGAGGAGGTCGATCGCCTCGCCGCCCGACAGGTTGGGCCAGAGGCTCACGTCGCCGGGCACGTACGCGACGCGTCGGTGCAGGTCGCCGGCATCCCGCCACGGATCGCGATCGAAGAGCCGCGCCTCGCCGCCGCTCGCCCGCGCGAGGCCCAGCAGGATGCGGATCGTCGTGGACTTGCCCGCGCCGTTCGGCCCGAGGAAGCCGTGGATCTCGCCCGACGCCACCTCCAGGTCGAGCCCGTCCAGGGCGATGGTGCGACCGAAGCGCTTCTCGAGACCGCGGATGCTGATGACGGTGGCCATGGCCGCGATGGTACGCGCGTGCGGCTGCGCGCCACCAGCGGCGCGCGATGCCGTGCGACGACGCGTCCGGGACGGCTCGCGACGGTGTCCTCCGGCGCCTCGCATCGCGGGTACGCTCAGCGCCATGGAGCCGCTCGACGTCATCGCCCTCGTCGGAGAGGTGATCGCGTGGGTCGCACTGGCGGCAGGCGGTGTCCTGCTCCTCGCCTTCGCGTTCGCGCGTATGGCCGACGGGGCATGGGATGCGATCGAGGTCGCGATCGTGGAACGCGACGACGGCACCGTGGTGCGCTGGTTCGCCGACGGGGAGTTCCACGAGCGACCCGTGGAACCGGGCGAGGAGCCGAAGCCCGACTCGGAGGACGGCGAACCGCTGGCATGGGTGCGCCGCCGCAGCCCCGACCGGCTGCGGTTCGAGGCCACCTCGCACGTGCCGCGCGTGCTCGGCATCATCGCGGTGATCCTCGTCGGGATCGGCATCCTCGCCACCGTCGCATCGACGGTCGCCGGCGTCGTCGGCTGACGCGAGACGGGACGAGACGAGACGAGCCGGAGGCGACTCCGCCGCCCGGTCGCCCGCGCCCGCGGCATCCGCTATTCGAGCGCCGCGAACTTCTCGATGTCGCCCTCGGTGCCCGACACGATGATGAGGTCGTGGTTGGACACCACCGTCTTCTCGGTCGCGTACGTGAACGGCTTGCCGGGGCTCTTCACGCCGACCACGGTCACGTTGTGGCGGGAGCGGACGCCCGAGTCGGTGAGGTTCTTGCCCCGGATCGGCTTCGGCGGGTACATCTTCACGAGGGCGAAGTCGTCGTCGAACTCGATGAAGTCGAGCATGCGGCCCGACACCAGGTGCGCCGTCCGCTCGCCGGCCTCGCGCTCGGGGTAGATCACGTGGTTCGCCCCGATGCGCTCCAGGATCTTGCCGTGCGACGTCGAGATCGCCTTCGCCCAGATCTGCGGGATCTTGAGGTCGACGAGGTTCGCCGTGATGAGCACCGATGCCTCCACGGACGAGCCGACGGCGCACACCGCGATCGAGAACTCCTGCGCGCCGATCTGCTTCAGCGCGTCGAGCGACTTCGCGTCGGCGACGACGGCGTGCGTGACGCGCTCGGCCCACTTCTGCACGAGGCCCTCGTCTTCGTCGACGGCGAGCACCTCGCGGCCGAGGCGGTCGAGCTGGCCCGCGGTGGCCGCCCCGAACCGGCCGAGTCCGATGACGAGCACTGGGGCGTCGTGCTTGATGCGATCAACCAACGATGGGCCTCTCTTCCGGTCGTCTGAACAGCTGGCGCTTCTGCGCGGCCGCGAGGGCCGCCGCGAGGGTGACCGTGCCCACGCGTCCCATGAACATGGTCGCAGCCATGACGTACTTCCCCTCGGGTGGCAACGACTCGGTGAGCCCCGTCGAGAGCCCGCAGGTGGCGAACGCCGAGATCACGTCGAAGAGCACGAAGTCGAGGGCCGACTTCGTGATCTGGGTGATGATCACGGTCGAGACGGCCACGATGGTCGCGCCCCAGAGCACGACGCTGACGGCGAGCCGCAGGATGTCGCGGGGGATGCGCCGCCCGAACGCCTCCATCGCGGGAGCACCGCGCGCCTCCGCGTACGCCGCGAGGAACAGGACCGCGAGCGTGGTCACCTTGATGCCGCCCGCCGTCGAGGCCGAACCGCCGCCGACGAACATCAGCATGTCGGTCACGAGCAGGCTCGAACCGTAGAGGTCGGCCATCTCGATCGTGGAGAAGCCGCCCGACCGGGTCATGGTCGACATGAAGAACGCCTCGTAGAAGGTCTTCACGAAGCTGAGGCCGCCGTAGGTCTTCGGGTTGTTGTACTCGAGCACGAGGAACGCGACCGCGCCCGCGACCCAGAGCGCGATCGTGGTGGTCAGGGTGAGCTTGACGTGGACGCCCCAGCGGCGCGGGCTCTTCCACGTGCGCAGCAGGGCGAAGATCACCGGGAACCCGAGGCTGCCGAGGAACACGGCGAGCATCATCAGCGACTGGAACCAGTAGTCGTCGAAGAACTCGACCGGGCCCAGCGGGTTCGGGTTGAAGCCCGTGTTCGTGAAGGCGCTGACCGCGTAGTAGGCCGAGTACCAGAGGCTCAGGCCGAAGTCGTAGCCCTTGGCGAGCACGCTCGGCATCATGCCGATCATGACCACGGCTTCGATCGCGAGGGTGCTGACGGCGACCGTCACGAGCAGGCCGCCGACCTCGCCGAGGCGCACCGCCTGCCGCTCGGAGACCGGACCCGCATGCACCCTCGACGGGTTGGTGTCGCTCGCGGCCATCAGCTTGGCGCGCAGCCCGAGCCGACGCGAGACCACGAGGCCCAGGATCGACGCGAGCGTGAGGACGCCCATTCCGCCGACGTTCATGCCGATGAAGATGATCGTGTTGCCGAACGGCGACCAGTGCGTGGCCATGTCGACGGTCGTGAGCCCCGTCACGCAGATCGTCGAGACTGCGGTGAAGAAGGCGTCGTAGAGCGGCGTGCCGCCGTTGCCGGACCCGGCACGCGCGAGCGGCAGCGAGAGCAGGGCGGTCGTGATGAGGATGAGCGTGGCGAAGACGAGGATCGCGAACCTCGACGGCGAGCTCTTCACGAGCACGTCGAACGCGTCGCGCAGGCCGCCGAGCCATGAGCGCCGGGCGGGGCCCCGACGACCCACGGTGTTCGAGGTCATCCGCCCTCCTCCGCTCGACGCGAGAGTCATGGTACTCCCCGGCCCCGGCGCGACTGGCTACCCTTGCACCATGGCGGACATCTTCGACGTGGTGGCGGATCCGACCCGGCGCGACATCCTCGGCGTGCTCCTCGACCGGGAGACCTCCCAGCCCGAGTCGGGCGGCGAGATCAGCGTCGGCGAGATCGTCACGGCGCTCGGCGTGAGCCAGCCGACGGTGTCGAAGCACCTGAAGGTCCTCCGCGAGTCCGGCCTCGTCGGCGTGCGCGAGGAGGGTCAGCACCGCTACTACCACCTCGACCGGGCACCGCTGGAGCGGCTCGAGGACTGGTTGATCCCCTTCGTGACGACGGATGCCGCGGCCGACGCGGCCACGCTGGCGGGCGCCGATGCCGGCGCCGAGGAGTCCCTGAACGACGACCAGCGGGCCTTCGCCTCGGCCATCGGGAAGGCCTTCGCCGACACGGCTCGCCAGGTCACGGCAGTCGTCGGCGCGAAGCGCCGGCGGTAGTCGCGACACGGTCGCGGAGGTTCAGCGCAGGCGCTTGACCATCTCGAGCTCGAGGCCACCGGGCTCGAGCTCGTACTCCCGGCTGTGACCGGTGTAGGCGAAGCCGCGACGCTCGTAGTAGCGGCGCGCCCGCGGGTTGTCCTCGTGCACCTCGAGGCGGAGCGTGTCGGCGCGCCCGGCCGCCCAGCGCTCGATCTCGTCGAGCAGCGCGTCGGTCGCCCCCGAGCCGCCGCCCCGCCGGTCGGGCGTGACGTAGACGCCGACGAGCAGCGGCCCGGTCGCGGCATCCGGCACGTAGCAGCCCATGGTGCCGACCCAGCGGTCGCCCTCGATCGCGACGATCACGGTCTGTGTGGCCGACTCGCCGCGCTTCGCGCGCGTGCGCCACTCGGCCTCGTCGAACTCGATCGCCCGCTCGTATCGATCGCCGAACGCGATCGGCGTGTCGCGGAGCATCTCGAGTCGGAGGTCGCGCACCTCCCGCCAGTCGTCCTCGCGGGTGGTCCGGATGACGAGTTCGGGTCGGGCCATCACCCGAACCTAGCGGATGCCGCGGGGCGGCCCGATCGATCCGGACGGCGGCTCGCGGTCGAATGGGCTAGACTACCGCGGGGCGTTTCCGCCCACGGCTGCGGCACGCGCGGCCGACCCGATCTTTGTGAGGTTTTCGTGGGTTCCGTCATCAAGAAGCGTCGCAAGCGCATGGCGAAGAAGAAGCACCGCAAGCTGCTCCGCAAGACGCGCCACCAGCGTCGCAACAAGAAGTAGTCGCTCAGCGACCACGGCAGGGCGCCGGGCCTTCGGCCTGGCGCTTTTCGCTGCCCGCGGCAGGGTCCGCACCTCCCAGCACGGCGGGGAAGGTCCGGGTGCGCGACGTATCCTGACGGGGTGAACCCGACGCTCCGCGACATCCGCCTCACCCTGATCGGCAAGCCCGGATGCCACCTCTGCGACGACGCACGCGAGGTCGTCGCCTGCGTCCGCGAGGAGCTCGCCGCCACGCCGGGGTCGCCGCGGACCACGCTCGAGGAACGCTCGATCATCGACGACGAGGCGCTCCGCGCACGGTACGCCGAGGAGATCCCCGTCCTGCTCATCGACGACGAGGTGCACGGCTACTGGCGCATCGACCCAGTCCGCCTGAAGACCGCGCTCCTGGCGCGCGGCTGAGCCCCCGCGCGGGCGGTCGCGTCAGTCGTCCGATGCATCGGGTGGGCGGATGCCGCCGCGCCGACCGACCTCCGGGGTGTCGAGCCACGTCGCCCGCGCCGCCCGGTCGGCCGCCTCGCGGCGCGCGAACCAGCCCGCGATGGGCACGTCGGTCGAGGAGTGCGCGACGATCGAGAGCACGATCGCGACCACGACGACGTGGAACATGAAGTCCGCCTCCGGCGCACCGCTCTGGAGGACGAGCAGCCCGTACAGCACCGAGGCGAAGCCCTTCGGGCCGAACCAGGCCGCCGTCGCGCGTTCCTCCCACGGCAGGCCGCTGCCGATGAGCGAGAGCTCGACCGCGGCCGGGCGGGCGAGCACCATCAGCAGCACGCCGAACAGGTAGGCCGTCCACGGCACGGAGGCGAGCAGCTCGGGGGAGATGAGCGCCCCGAACATGAGGATCGCGAGGAGCTTCATGAGCTCGGAGAACTGCCCGCCGAACTCGGCGAACGCGTCGCGCATCTCGGGGGCGGCGGTCGCGATGGTCATGCCGGCCGCGTAGGCGGCGAGGTAGAGGTTCGCGTGCGTGACGGTGCAGATGCCGAGCACGATGAGCGCGACCGCGACGGGCGTGAGCGACGCGTACAGCGGGGTGCGCGAGAACACCCTGCGTCGCACCAGCCACGCGACGACGAGCGGGACCGCGATGCCCACCGCGATGCCGAGCGCGAGCTCCTCGGCGAGCACGAGCGGCTCCACCTCGGGCCCGCCGACGGTCGCGATGAGGATGAGCACGACCGGCAGCGCGAGGCCGTCGTTGAGGCCCGACTCGACGCCGAGCAGGTGACGCACGCGGTGCGGGATCTCGGCGCGACCGACGATCGCCGACGCGAACACCGGGTCGGTGGGCGCCAGCACCGCCGCGACGAGGGCCGCCTCGAGCCAGCCGAAGCCGAGCAGCCACACGCCGAGCAGGGTCGTGATGACGAACGTGATCGGCATGCCGAGCAGCAGCGCCCGGCCGGGCAGCCGCCACGCGGCCCGCAGCTGCTGCAGCGCGACCTCCTGCCCGTCGGTGAAGAGCACCACGAACAGCGCGAGCGACGAGACGGTCGTCACCGTCGGGTCGGTCGGCTCGAGCACGATGACGTCGAGCATCCCGCTGCCCAGGACGAACCCGGCGACGAGGAACAGCACCGTCGTCGAGAGCACCGTGCGGTGCGCGATCCCGGAGATCAGGATCGCAGCGAGCAGCACGAGTGCGAACGACAGCAGCAGGGCATCCACAGGCCCGAGTCTGCCGAACACCTCGGTCGCCTGTCACCCGCCCTGCCGCATCCCCTCGCCCCGCCCTCAGCCCCGCCCCGCCCCCGCCCCCGCCCACCGAGATGACGCGAACTGCGCTCCCGGCGGCAGTTCAGCGCCGTTCGCGTCATCTCGCGGAGGGCTTGCCGGAGACGACCCGTCCTCGACAGGGGCGGGCATCGCGGGGAGCGCCCGGCTGGGGCGGAATGGTCGAGCGTCACGGGCCGCGAGGACGAGGGTTGCGGGGTGGGCACGCGCACGGGACTGCCGGAGGAGCTCGCCGGGACGGCGTTCTCGGTCGCGCGTGCGCGCCGCGCCGGGGTCGGAGCGGGTCGGCTGAGGGGCTCCGACCTGACCCGGCCGTTCCACGGCGTGCGGCTTCCGGCATCCGTCGACCTCGACCTGCTCGCCGTCTGCCGCGCCTACGCCGAGCGCATGCGGCCGTGCGAGGCGTTCAGCCACCGCACGGCCGGCGCCCTCCACGGACTCCCCGTCGCGGGTCGGCGGCCCGACGGCACGATCGACGTCGCCGCCGTGGAGCCCAACGGCCTGCCACGCGCACGCGGCGTCCGCGGGCATCGGGTCCGCCCGGAACTGGTGCGCGTCGGCACGATCCACGGGGTTCGGGCGGTCTCGGCGATCGACGCGTGGTGCCAGCTGGCCGGCGAGCTGACCGAGCGCGAGCTCGTCGTCATCGGCGACGCTCTGGTCCGTCGACGGCACCCGATCGCGACGCTCGACGGCCTGCACCGTGCCGTGGCGCGCACGGCCGGCCGCCGCGGGCACCGCCGCCTCGGGAGGGCGATCTCGCGCGTGAGACCCCGCACCGATTCGCCCGCGGAGAGCCTGCTCCTGCTCGACCTCGTCGACGCCGGACTCCCCGAGCCCGACGTCAACGTGCCGATCCACGACGCGTCGGGGCGGCGGATCGCCATCGGGGACCTCGTCTACGCGCGCTGGCGCGTGCTCGTCGAGTACGACGGCGAGCACCACCGGAAGGACCGTGCGCAGTACTCCCGGGACGTCGACCGGCTCGACGACCTCGCCCATGCGGGATGGCGCGTCATCCGGTTCAACGCGGCCCACCGCGGCCGGCGGCGGGTCGACCGCATCGACCGCGTCCGTGCGGCGCTCATCGCCGCCGGCTGGGTCCCGTCGCGCTGAGACCCGCTTCACCGAGATGACGCGAATCGCGGCTCGGGCGACGCCGGACGACCGTTCGCGTCATCTCAGCGGCCGGGCCGGGCCGGGTGGGGGCGGCTAGGGGAGCAGGCGCGTCGGGCCGCGGAAGAGGTACGTCGTCTCGCGGATCGAGTGCTCGTCGAGCATGAGCATCAGCAGGCGCGCGAGGCCCATGCCGAATCCGCCGTGCGGCGGCACGCCGTAGCGGAAGAAGTCGAGGTAGAACCCGAGCTCCTCGGGGTCGAGGCCCTTCTCCTTCGCCTGCTCGACGAGGATGTCGATGCGGTGCTCGCGCTGCGCGCCCGTCGAGATCTCGACGCCGTTGTAGATGAGGTCGTACGAGTTGGTGATGCCCGGGTCGCCCTCGCGGCGCATGTGGTAGAACGGCCGGATGCTCGAGGCGTAGTCGGTGAGGAACACGAAGTCGTGGCCGTAGGTCTCCTTCACGTACGCCGAGATCTGGCGCTCGCCCTCGGGGTCCATGTCGGCGTCGGCGCGGGGCACGACGTAGCCGCGCGACGCGACGATCTCCTTGGCCTCCGCCAGCGGGATGCGCGGGAACGGCGTGGCCGGCACCGTGACCTCGACGCCGAAGAGCTCGCGGATCTCGTCGGCGTGCTTGGCGACGACGGCCGTGAAGCCCGCGACGAGGAGTTCCTCGTGCATGGCCATGACGTCCTCGTGCGAGTCGATCCAGCTCATCTCGGCGTCGATCGAGGTGAACTCGGTCGCGTGGCGCGAGGTGAACGACGGGTCGGCGCGGAACGCGGGGCCCACCTCGAAGACGCGGCCGAGCCCGGCGGGCTGGGCCATCTGCTTGAAGAACTGCGGGCTCTGCGCGAGGTAGGCCTTTCCCTCGAAGTAGCCGAGCTCGAACAGCTCGGCGCGCGACTCGGATGCCGAGGCCATGAGCTTCGGGGTCTGGATCTCGACCCAGTCGCGCTCGACCCAGTAGGTGCGGAGGGCGTGCAGGAAGGTCGTCTGCACGCGGAAGATGAGGTTCTGCTTCGGGTGGCGGAGGTCGAGGAAGCGCCAGTCCATGCGCTTGTCCAGGCTGGAGTCGGCCGCGATCGGCGTCTCCTCGGCCTCGGTGACGACCTCGAGCGTCTCGAGCTTCACCTCGAGCCCGCCGAGCTTGACGCGCTCGTCGTGCTTGAGCTGCCCGGTGACGGTGATGAAGGTGCCGTGGCCGAGCGCCGAGATCTGCTCGGTGAGCGCGAACGCCTCGGCCGCGCCGACGCTGACGCCCTCGGGGTCGAGCTCGCGCACGGCGGGGTTCACGAGCTGCACCGCCCCCGACTCGTCGCGCAGGATGATGAACTGCACCTTCTTCTGGTCGCGGACCGTCTCGACCCAGCCGGCGACGGTGACGGGGCCGTCGGGACGGGCGGCGAGCTGCTTGACGAGGGTGCGCGTGTTCACGAGCGCCCATCCTACCGGCCGGGGATTCGGCCCCCGACCGGCCGGGCTCGCGGCATCCGCCCCGCTTCGACCGCTCATCTCCGCCCCGCCCGAGTGTCCAGGAGACGCGACTTCGCATCGCGACATCCGGCATCGTCAGGACACTCGCCGGACCGGAGTGGGGGCAGCCCGCGTGCGAGCCCGGGGCGCACGGCGGATTCCTAGGGAACCGCTTCGTAGACTGGAGGGCGTGCCGGCCGAGCAGATCCATCTCGTGCGCCACGGCGAGGTCTTCAACCCGCAGGGCGTGCTCTACGGCCGACTCCCCGGATTCGGGTTGAGCGACCTCGGCCGCGCGATGGCGGAGTCCGCCGCAGTCGACCTGGTGACGCGCAAGCGGCCGGTCGCCGCGCTCGTCTCCTCCCCGCTGCAGCGCACGCAGCAGTCGGCCGAGCCGATCGCGAAGGCGTTCCGCCTCGAGCCGACGATCGACGATCGCATCATCGAGCCGACCAACCGGTTCGAGGGCAAGCGCATGTCGGGGCGCGACTCCGCGCTCCGCGACGTCCGCAACTGGGCCTTCCTGGTGAACCCGTGGGAGCCGAGCTGGGGCGAGCCGTTCCGGGCGATCGCCGACCGCATGATCGAGGCGATGGCGGATGCCGCCGACTCCGTCGACGACGGCGATGTCGTGATGGTGAGCCACCAGCTGCCGATCTGGATGGTGCACCGCCGCGTCGCCGGGCGCTCGCTCGCGCACGACCCGCGCCGCCGTCGCTGCGCGCTCTCGAGCATCACCACGTTCGAGCGCCGCGGCGCCCGCTTCGTCGAGGTCGGCTACCGCGACCCGGCAGCCGGGCTCCAGTCGCAGGCCACCGACGTGGGGGCGGTGTGATGCGCGCACGCAGGTTCGCCGCGGTCGCCGCGCTCGCCGTGGCATCCGTCGTCGTCTTGGCCGGCTGCTCGAGCGACCCGCTCGCCGAGCAGTACCGCGAGGGCAGCGGCAAGGGCTACATCGCGGGCGACGGCACGATCGCCGAGTTCCCGGCCGAGCAGCGCGGCGAGCCGGTCGAGTTCTCGGGGACCACGATCGAGGGCGACGCGCTCGGCTCGGACGAACTCGCGGGCGAGGTCGTCGTCGTCAACTTCTGGTACGCGGGCTGCGCGCCGTGCCGTGCCGAGGCGCCCCTGCTGCAGGAGGTCTTCGAGGAGTTCGACGGGAACGGGGCGGCGTTCGTCGGCGTGAACGTCCGCGACCAGGCCGCGACCGCGGCATCCTTCGAGGAGGGCTTCGGCATCACCTACCCGTCGATCGTCGACGCGAACGACGGCGCCGTGCAGTACGCCTTCGCGGGCGACGTGCCGCCCGCGGCCGTCCCCACGACCCTCGTGCTCGACGCCGAGGGCCGGGTCGCCGCGCGCATCCTCGGCCAGCTGAAGGACGCGTCGATCCTCGAGACCATCGTGCGCGACGTCATCGCCGAGCGGGCGTAGCGGGCGGCGGCGGGCATGGACCTCGGCGAGATCGTCTTCAGCGGGCAGCTGCTCGCCGCACTCCCGATCGCGCTCGCCGCGGGGCTCGTGTCCTTCCTCTCGCCGTGCGTGCTGCCGCTCGTGCCGGGGTACCTCGGCTACCTGGGCGGGTTCGCCGATGCGAGCGCCGAGGCCGACGAGGCCCGCCGCGCGCGTCGCCGGCTGCTGCTCGGCGTGCTGCTCTTCATCGCGGGCTTCACGCTCGTGTTCCTCGTCTTCACGACCGCGTTCGGCGTGCTCGGGGCCTGGCTCGCCCGCTGGTCCGACCTGATCATCCGCATGCTCGGCGTCGTGCTGATCCTGATGGGGCTCGTCTTCATCGGCCAGTTCACGTTCCTGCAGCGCACGTTCAAGCCGTCGTGGCGGCCGGCGACGGGTCTGGCGGGGGCGCCGCTGCTCGGCATCGTGTTCGGCCTCGGCTGGACGCCCTGCATCGGCCCGACCCTCGCGGTCGTGCTCGCGCTGAGCGCCGACTCGGCCTCCGCGGGGCGCGGCGCCCTGCTGGGCCTCGCGTACTGCATCGGCCTCGGCATCCCGTTCGTGCTGGTCGCGCTCGGATTCGGCTGGGCGGCGAGCGCGCTCGCGTTCGTGCGCCGGCACATCCGCGCCGTGAACCTCATCGGCGGTGCGCTGCTCATCCTCATCGGCCTGCTGATGGTGTCGGGCCTCTGGACCATCTGGATGTACGACCTGCAGGCGGTGATCAGTGGTTTCGTCCCGGCGATCTGAGGCTGAGCGAGCGGATGCCGCGTCCGCGCGCGACACGGGCGTCGACCCGATGCGCCCGGCCGACTACGACGACGGCACCGCCGGTTCGGCGGGTGCGGGCGCGCCCGACGGGCCCGACGGCACGGCCGCCG
>NZ_SDPL01000460.1 GCF_004135055.1 Agromyces binzhouensis
TGATGCTGCACGCGGCCGCCGCGCGCTCGATGCCCGCACTCGGCATCGACGTCGTGCCGCACGCCGTCGATCGCGCGCGGCGGACGGGCGGGCTCGCGCTCCGACGCTCGGTGTTCGACCGGCTGCCGCTCGAGGGGCGCTGGCGGAGCGTGCTGCTCATGGACGGCAACATCGGCATCGGCGGCGATCCGGCCGTGCTGCTGCGCCGTTGCGCGGAACTCGTGACGAGCGGCGGCGAGGTGCTCGTCGAGGTCGACGCCGACGCCGAACTCGCGGTCGTCGGTCACTGCACCCTGGTGGACGGACACGGCCTCGAGAGCGACCCGTTCCCCTGGGCGCGGGTGGGCTGGTCGGTCGCGGCCGCCCTCGCGGCCGACGCCGGGCTCGTCGTCGCCGAGCACTGGGACGCCGCGGGGCGTCACTTCGTGCGCGCGTCGCGCTCGGCCCGGAGGACCGTCGTGCGCGAGACCCCGAGCGCGATCGCGGCGACCGCGAGCAGCACGGCCCAGATGACCGCGAGCGCGACGCCGTAGGAGCCGACGAGGATCGTCGGGTTCGGGTTGCCGATCGTCGACGCGACGAGCGCCGGCACGGTGATCGCGGTCAGGATCGCGCCGACCACGAGGGCGCCCTGCGCGACCGCGACCCCCCGGTCCCCGACCCGGGCGCGCACGCGCGCCGCACCGAGCCCGAACGCGACGACGACGGGCGCCACGACGCCGTCGTGCAGGAGGATCGCGGCGCCCACCCAGACGGCGATGCCGAGCCACCGCGACGGAGCGATCCCGGTCAGCACCAGGAACGCGCCGAAGGCGGCGAGTCCGAGCCCCACCCCGACCAGCGCCGTGCGTGCCGCCCTCATGCCGTCACCTCGATCCGCCGGAGCCACTTCGTCTGCATGACGCCCGGACGTCCCGGAGCGATGACGCGAGCCGGGTAGCCGTGGTCGATGTCCAGCGTGCCGCCGTTCAGCTCCAGCGCGACGAGCGTCAGCGGGTCGCGGGCGTACTGCGGCGGCATCTCGGTGCGCGCGAATGCGCCGCGCTCCTGCAGGCTCTCGATGCGCAGCGGAGCCGACGGCTCGGGGGCGCCCGCCGCGTCGAGCAGGTCGATGAGGCGCACGCCGCGCCACGAGGCCGACTGGCTCCACCCCTCGACGCACGCGATCGGCAGCACCTCCTCGGCCTGCGGCAGGGACCGCAGGTCGTCGAGCGTGAAGTCGCGCGACCCGGCGGGGCTCGTGACCGTGAGCACCCAGTCCGGCGCGACCGCCGTCTCGGTGACGCCAGCCTGCGCGGCCGTGCGATTGATCGGCAGCCCCTGCGGACCGACGCCCATCCGGCGCGGTGCGAGGACGTTGAGCGGTGCCAGCGCAGGCACCGACTGTCCTGCGGTCAGCGCGACGGCGGATGCCGCGGCGGCGCCGACCGCGGCGAGGAATCCGCGGCGCGAGACGAACCGGCCCGTGGCATCCGCCCGATCGCCCGGCTGCCGCCGCCAGACGCGGGCGATCACCGGGAGCTTCACGCCGAGGTGGATCGCCAGTGCGCCGATGAGCACCCACGCGAGCGCGAAGTGCGTCGCGCGGAACGGGAACGGGAACGCGTACCACTGCACCAGGTTCATGAGCCCGATGGTCACCTCGACGAGCGAGACGCCGACGAGCACGGCGATCGACGCGCGCTCGAGGAAGTGCGCCACCGACGTCACGGGCGGCCACGTGAACAGCCGCGGGTACACGGTCCACAGCTTGGCGAGCAGCAGCGGCACCGCAGCGGTGCCCGCGATGACGTGCAGGCCCTGGGTGAACCGGAAGAGCTCGACCGGGCGCGTCGGCATCGGCAGCCACGGCAGCGGGTCCTGCAGCAGGTGGCTGTAGACGCCGGTGCCGAAGCAGATGAGGAACGCGGCGCCGAGCAGTCGCCCCACGACGACCGTCGTGCGCGCCGACTTCACGGGCGGGTCGGATGCCGCGTCGTGCGCGGCGCCCATGAGCGGCTCGAGTCGTTCCGCGATCCGGGCCGAGGCGCGTTCGGTGAAGCCGGCCATGCTCCCAGTCGACCACCGCAGCGGGCCGGATGCGAGGGGTGGACCTTACGGTTCGCGGACGCCCCAGCCGCGTCGCCGGCCGTCGGGCTTCCCGGTTCCGTAGGAAGTCCACCCCTGCCCCGGCGGGCGGTCGCTCAATAGTCTCGGAGGGTGCACGACGAACCCGGAGTCCGCGGCGGCGGAGCGGCGGCGGCATCCGCTGCGCCGTCGCAGCCGCCGTCGAACCGCCGTCGCGCGCTGGTCGCCG
>NZ_SDPL01000461.1 GCF_004135055.1 Agromyces binzhouensis
GACGAGGGTCCCGACGGCGCCCACGCGGCAGCCGCGACGGGCGCCGCTGCCGGACGTCGCCTGATCGGAGCGGTCGGCTACAGCTCGACCACCGTCATGCCTGAACCGGCTCCGCCGGCGCGGCCCATGGCCGCCAGCGCGTCGGGCACGGCGTCGAGCGCGATGGTGCGGCCGACGAGTTCGATCGGCCGGAACGCCTCGGACGCGACGGCGCCGAGCATGTCGGGGTACTCGTGGGCCGCCATGCCGTGGCTGCCGAGGATCTCGAGCTCGCCGTCGATGACCGCGTCCATGGGCATCGCCGCCGTGGCGTCCTCGGCGAGCATGAGGCCGATCTGCACGTGCCGGCCCCGCTTCCGGAGGCTCCGCACCGACGCGAACGACGTCTCCGGACTGCCGAACGCGTCCACCGAGAGGTCGACCCCGCCGTCGCTCGCCTCGCGCACCCGGTCCGCGGCGCCCTGGCCGCCACGGATCGGGGTCGCGCCGAGGTCGGCGGCTGCGGCGAGCGCGGCGTCGGAGACGTCCACCCCGTAGACGGGGACCCCGGCCGCGACGGCGATCATGATCGCGGAGAGTCCCACGCCGCCGCAGCCGTGCACGGCGACCTGCTCCCCGGGGTGCAGGCGGCCGCGGGTGATGATCGCACGGTACGCGGTCGCGAAGCGGCACCCGAGGGAGGCGGCCTCGACGAACCCGAGCGTGTCCGGCAGGCGGATGAGGTTGAGTGCGGCCTCGTCGACGACGACGTAGTCGGCGAACGATCCCCAGTGCGTGAAGCCGGGCTGGCGCTGGGCGTCGCAGACCTGCTCGTTGCCGGCCAGGCATTCGGCGCACCGACCGCACGCGCAGATGAAGGGCGCGGTGACCCTGTCGCCGATGGCCCAGCCGGAGTCGTCGGGCACCTCGGAACCGAGCTCGGCGATCTCGCCGGCGAACTCGTGGCCCGGCACGTGCGGCAGTGCGATGCCGGCGTCGTGGCCCATCCACCCGTGCCAGTCGCTGCGGCAGAGCCCCGTCGCGCGAACGCGCACGACGGCGCCGCGCGGCGGACAGGCGGGACGCTCGACCTCGACGAGTTCGGGTTCGTCGCCGAATCCGCGGTACATGACGGCGCGCACAGGTCCTCCTCCGGGTGGTGGCCGGCCGCCGGCCACGAGGCACCGTGCGCCGGGTCGCGCGCCCCCTCGGCGATGACGTGACGGATGCCGCGGCGAGGCGACCCCCGGAATCCTATCGGGCGCGGCGACCCCGCCGGCCGTCGCGATGTCGGGACTTCCCGCGCTCGCCCGATTGTGTAACAATCTCCGCATGCGCTCCGTCCTGCTCGTCCTCGCCGCGGCCGTGTGCTTCGGCACGACGGGCACCGCTCAGGCGCTGGGGCCCGATGCCGATCCGGTCTCCGTCGGCGCCGCGCGCATCCTGATCGGCGGTGGCGCCCTGGCCGCGATGGCGCTCGCCCTCCACGTCGCCGGGCGTCGGCGCGGCGCGACCGGGACATCCGTCGCCCCGACGTCCGGCGTCCGCCCACCGCGGTGGCCCGCCTGGGTGGCCGTCGTGGTCGGAGCAGGCGGCGTGCTCGCCTACCAGCCCGCGTTCTTCGCCGGAACGGCGGCGAACGGCGTGGCGGTCGGAACGGTCGTCGCCCTCGGATCGGCGCCGGTCCTCACGGGCGTGCTCGACTGGGTGCTGCGGCGTCGCTTCCCGGGCGGCACATGGGTCGTGGCGACCGCGCTCGCGACCGTCGGCGTCACGGTGCTCGCCTCGGCGAGCGGCTCCGGGCCGAGTGCGGTGGACCCGCTGGGGATCGCGGCATCGGTCGCCGCAGGGGCCTCGTACGCCGTCTACACGCTCGCCGGCAAGTCGCTGCTCGACCGCGGCTGGGCCCCGTCGGCGAGCATGGGCGCCATGTTCGGCGTCGCCGCGGCGCTCAGCCTGCCCGTGCTGCTCGCGACCGACACCGGCTGGCTCGCGACGGCACCGGGCCTGGCGATGGCGCTCTGGCTCGGACTCGTGACGACCACGGTCGCCTACCTGCTCTTCGGCGCCGGCCTGAAGGGACTCACCCCCGCGACGGTCTCGACCCTGACGCTCGCCGAGCCGCTCACGGCGACGCTGCTCGGGGTGCTCCTGCTCCAGGAGCGACTGCCGGCGACCGCCGTGCTCGGGCTCGCCGTGCTGGCGTCGGGCATCGTGCTCCTCGCCGTCTCGAGCAGTCGACGGATGCCGCGCCCCGCGGCGCCGCGGACGGACGCCGCACCGGCCCCCAGGCCGCGCTCGACGCCCGAGGCGCAG
>NZ_SDPL01000462.1 GCF_004135055.1 Agromyces binzhouensis
TTCATCGCCGCGCCCGCCAGGAGCGGGAGCCAGCCGAGCGCGTCGGGCGGAAGCGCCGCGCCGCCGAGTTCGCTCGGGCGGATGAGGACCGAGATCGCGAGCGTCTTGCCGGTCGGCGCGAGCCAGGTCCGCCCGAGGCGCCCGCGACCGCGCGTCTGGTCGTCGGTCACGACGGTCGCGCCGTGGGGCCAGCCCGAGGCATCCGCACCGGTCACGGCCTCGCGCAGGACGTCGTTCGTCGACCCGACGGAGTCGCGCCACTCGAACCTCGGCACCGCACGTCGCGATCGCTCCCAGTCCATGCGACCTCCCCTTCCGTCGAGGTTCAGGGTAGTGTCCGCGGGCGGCGCGGCGATGGCGATCACCACCACGCAGCCATGGCTTTTTGTGGGAATCCCTCAACGAACGGGCCCGGATGGGCGCCGGTAGAGTGAACGGCGTGACCGAATCGACGAACGACGGCCCCGACCTCTTCACCACCGCGGGCAAGCTCGCCGACCTCAAGCAGCGCTACCACGAGGCCGTGACGGCCTCCGGCGAGGCGGCCATCGAGAAGCAGCACGCGAAGGGCAAGATGACCGCGCGCGAGCGCATCGACGAGCTCCTCGACCCGGGCTCGTTCGTCGAGCTCGACGAGTTCGTGCGGCACCGGACGCACGCGTTCGGGATGGACGCGAAGCGGCCGTACGGCGATGCCGTCGTGACCGGCCTCGGCACGATCCACGGTCGCCCCGTGGCGGTCTACTCGCAGGACTTCACGATCTTCGGCGGCTCGCTCGGCGAGGTCGCCGGCGAGAAGATCATCAAGGTCATGGAGCACGCGCTGAAGACCGGCGTGCCCATCATCGGCATCCTCGACTCCGGCGGCGCCCGCATCCAGGAGGGCGTGGTCGCCCTCGGCAAGTACGGCGAGATCTTCCGCCGCAACACGGCCGCCTCGGGCGTCATCCCCCAGATCTCGATCGTGTGCGGCCCGGCGGCCGGCGGCGCGGTCTACTCCCCCGCGCTCACCGACTTCGTCATCATGGTCGACAAGACCAGCCAGATGTTCGTCACCGGCCCCGACGTCATCAAGACGGTGACCGGCGAGGACGTCGGCATGGAGGAGCTCGGCGGCGCGCTCACCCACAACACGATCTCGGGCGTGGCCCACTACCTCGCGAGCGACGAGTCCGACGCGCTCGACTACGCCCGCACGCTCGTGTCGTTCCTGCCCGACAACAACATGTCCGAGGCGCCGGTGTACGAGGCCGAGGTCGAACTCGAGATCACCGACGACGACCGCAGGCTCAACGCGATCATCCCCGATTCGCCGAACCAGCCGTACGACATGCACTCGATCATCGAGGGCATCGTCGACCACGGCGACTTCCTCGAGGTGCAGCCGCTGTTCGCACCGAACATCGTCGTCGGCTTCGCACGGGTCGAGGGCCGGTCGGTCGGCATCATCGCCAACCAGCCGAGCCAGATGGCCGGGACGCTGAACATAGCCGCGGGAGAGAAGGCCTCGCGCTTCGTGCGGTTCTGCGACGCGTTCTCCATCCCCATCCTCACCCTCGTCGACGTGCCCGGCTACCTCCCCGGAACCGACCAGGAGTGGACGGGCGTGATCCGCCGCGGCGCGAAGCTGCTCTACGCCTACGCCGAGGCGACCGTGCCGCTCGTCACGGTCATCACGCGCAAGGCGTACGGCGGCGCGTACATCGTCATGGGCTCCAAGCAGCTCGGCGCCGACATCAACCTCGCCTGGCCCACCGCGGAGATCGCGGTCATGGGCGGCCAGGGCGCCGTGAACATCCTCTACCGCGGCGAGATCAGGCGCGCCGAGGAGGCCGGCGAGGACGTCGCGGCCGTGCGCACCAAGCTCGCCAACGAGTACACGTACAACGTGGCCTCGCCGTTCCTGGCCGCGGAGCGGGGCGAGCTCGACGGCGTGATCGAACCGGCGGCGACGCGCGTGTCGGTCACGAAGGCGCTGCGCGCGCTCCGCACGAAGCGGGCGAGCCTGCCGCCGAAGAAGCACGGCAACATCCCGCTCTAGGAGGCACCATGACCAGCGCACCCCAGGAGGGCGACGCCCAGGCGCTCGACCTCCGGTTCCTCAGCCGCGACGTGACGGCCGACGAGGCCGCGGCCGTGACCGCGGTGCTCGTGGCGACGGTCCGAGACGCACACGGCGAGCACGAGGTGACGCCGCGCAACGACTGGTCGCACCCGCGCAACGCGCTTCGGCCGCGTGTCGAGGTCGGCCCGGGGCGTTGGACGGCGTCGGCGCGCTGACCCGCCGACGGC
>NZ_SDPL01000463.1 GCF_004135055.1 Agromyces binzhouensis
CGTCGGCGACGGCGACGGCGACGGCGACGGCGCCGGCGGGACGATCGACGGGACCGCGACGCGGGCCGGCGCGGCGGGCGCGGGTGCGACGGATGCGGGTGCGACGGCGGTGGACATGATGACTCCTGGTTCTCCGGCCCCGGACGGGGCTGATCGACCCTTCGAGTCCACTCCGATCCGGCCCGGCGCACATCGCGAGTCCGGGCCATCCGCGCATGGCCGATCCGGGCCATGCGCGACGTGGCCTCAGCGCGCGCGGGCACCCGCCCACCGGCGTGGCGGGCGGGTGCCGTGGGCCGTCGCGTCAGCGCAGCTGGATCGCCGGCGGGAGGTACTTGTCCTTCGCGATGTCGCTCTTCGGCACGACGCCGTAGACGCGCAGCATCACGTTGAACGCGCCGTCGCGCACCGGGAGCCAGTTCGCCTGGGGCACGCCGTCGGGCTGCGTCACCGCCAGGTAGATGGAGATCGAACCGTCGGGGTTCGTCTCCAGGCCCTCCGTGTAGCTCGCGACGAGGTACTTGTCGAGGGCGTTCGGGATCGGCTGGATCGCGTTCGGCGTGTAGGCGGTCACCGACCAGAAGCGCTCCGCGTCGGGGATCGCGTCGGCCGGGAAGGTCAGCACGTAGCCGCCCGGGTGCGAGCCGTCGAGCGGCGCGCCGTTGCCGTCGTAGAACGCGTGGTAGTACGCGGCCGTCTCGATCGTGTTGCAGTACTGGCAGAACTCGGTGATCGACGCCCGGTCGAGGACGTTCTTCTTCCACGCGCCGATGTTGGTGAAGTGGGTCCAGTTCGTCGCCCCCCGATGGTCCAGGTAGTTGGCGATGAGGGCGTCGTGCGCCGACCGGGCGCCCTCCGCGAACTGCGCGCGTTCGGCATCCGTGAGGCTCGAACCGTCGCCGAAGAGCGCGTCGAAGTCGTCGGAGAGCTTCTGCTCCTGCCGGTTCAGCGGCGGGGTCCAGCCGTCGTCGGCCACCGCGACCTGCGTCTGGCGCAGGAACTCGATCGGAGCGAGGCGGACGAGGTCGTCGGCGATCGTCTTCACCGGGACCCCGAACTCCTCGACGGGCTTGACGGCCGTCGGGACGCCGTTCGCGAGGATGCCCTTCCGGAACTCCTCCGCCTCGGTCGTCACGTCCTCCGTGCCGATGTGCTTGTCCACGCGGAAGATCATGATCATGTGGTCGAGCGGCAGCCGGACGACCTCGGCGCCCAGCAGGTCGTCCGAGGCGTCGGGTCCGATGAGGGCGTACTCGATGGTCTGGGTGCCCTCGCCCGCCTTCCGCGACGGGATGCCCGACGGGTAGACGTTGCCGTAGGGGTCGACGAGCAGGACCGAGTAGGCGACCGGCGTGGCCGGCACGACGACGCCGACCGGGCCCCCGCTGACGTCGAGCGGCGTGCTCGCGTACAGGGTGTCGTCGTTGATCGCGACGACCGCCTGGTACACCGGCGAGATCTCGTTCGGCCCGATGAAGTGGTTCACCGGAACCGGGAGCGCGGTGGTCTGGAAGTGCGTGAACCAGATCGGATAGAAGGTGGTGACGTAGTTCTCCGTCGTCGAGGCGATGTCCTTGCCTCCGTTGTTGCCCGACGGCGGTGCGGCGGCCGCAGGTGCGACGGCGGACAGGACCACCGCGACGGCGGCCGAGGCGGCGAGCGCGGCGATTCTGGTCAGCCTGGTGCTGACCCGGGCATGGCGTTGCATGTTCCTCCCCCTTGCCGGCGCCGGTTCGCCCGACCTCGTGCCGGGCCCGACCGGCGGCCGATTCCGCGCGGACGGTACCACGGGGCGAACGGACGCCGTTGGGACCTGAGACCCTCAGCCGCCCAGGCGATCCGTGACGCCGCCGGAGACGAGGTCGGGCGAGGCGAGCAGCGCGACCAGGCCGGCGGCGAAGGCAAGGTTCAGGACGACCGTGAGCCAGAACGCACGCCGGAAGGTGCGCTTGCGCGTCTTGTGCCGGAAGAGCTGCTGGGCGACGAGCGCACCGGGCCATCCGCCCGCGACGTCGATCAGGTGCAGGGTCTGCTCGGGCATCCTGGATCCGCCGCGGCGCGCCGCCGCCTTGTCGATGCCGTAGGCGGCGAACGCGACGAGGCTCGCCGCAGCGAACCAGGCGGCGAGCCACCAGGGGACGACGTCGAGGAGCAGTCCGAGGGTGAGCGCCGTCGCGAACGCGGCGAGCGCACCCCAGCTCAGCCCCGGTGGCAGCGGACGCGACAGGTCGCGTCCCCAGCTCAGCCCCGGTGGCAGCGGACGCGACAGGTCGCG
>NZ_SDPL01000464.1 GCF_004135055.1 Agromyces binzhouensis
TCGCCGGGCGCGGTGGGCGCGGAGGGCGCGGAGGGCACGCTCGCCTCGGCGTGCGCCGGGGCCCGGGGCGGCTGAGGCTCGGGCGCGTCATCCGCTCGCGCGTAGACGATCTCGCGGGTGCGACCGACCAGCGCGTCGTAGACCGCCACCCGTCCGAGCAGGGGCTCGCCGAGTCCGGTCAGCAGCTTCAGCACCTCCCCGGCCATGAGCCCGCCGGTGACGGTGCAGACGGTGGGGAGGATGCCGTCGACCTCGCAGCTCAGCCCCGCATCGGCGGGCGGCTCGGGGAAGAGGTCGCGGTACGAGACGCCTCGCGCCTCCCAGGACACCCCGACCTGGCCGGAGAACCTCGCGGCCGAGCCCCAGACGAGCGGGATCCCGGCGCGCGCAGCGGCGTCGTCGGCGACGTACCGGGTGAGGATGTCGTCGGTGCCGTCGACCACGAGGTCGGCGCCGGAGAGCAGGTCGTCGGCGTTGCCCGCGTCGAATCGCGCGCGGACCGGCCGGACGTCGGCGTCGGGCGCGAGGAGCAGCGCGGCATCCGTCGCGGAGGCGACCTTGGCCCGCCCGACGTCGGCGTCGTGGTGCAGCGTCTGGCGATGGAGGTTGGTCGGCTCGACCACGTCGTCGTCGACGAGCGTGAGGCGCCCCACGCCCGCCGCGGCGAGCGCGGGGAGCACGGCGCTGCCGAGCCCGCCCATGCCGAGCACCACGACGTGGGCTCCGGCGAGTCGGCGCTGGCCTGCCGCGCCCATGCCCGGGAGCACGCGCTGCCGCGCGAACCGCGGCGAATCGGGATCGATGGGCATGGCTCGATTCTTCCAGCAGGGCTAGGCCATCGGGTTGCCCGAGGCAATCCCTGTCATCCTCACAGGAACGCCGCATAGCGTCGAGGTCAGACCGTGCCGGCGAGGGGCCGCGGTTCCAGCGCCGCGCGACACCGACTTCCCGGTCTTGCGCGGTGCGGACGAATGCGGAAGCGTGATGAGGGGGCCTCGATGAGCCGCACGACAGGAGCACCGCCCGGCGCCGGGCGAGGCGGGTCGCGAGACCCGTCGACCGACGTGGTGCGCCTGATCCGCGACCTCGTCCCGCAGCGCCCGAGGTTCCTGCGCGGGCCGCGCATCCCCGACGGGGTGCGCTCCCCCGTCATCGTCACGGAACGCCTCACGCTGCGCCCGCACCGACTGGCCGATGCCGCCGCCTGGTACGAGCTGCAGTCGGATCCGGCGGTCGTCGAGCACCTCTCCTGGCCGTTGCGGACCCGCGCCGAGTCGTTCGTGCACCTGCTCAACCGCACGCACCACACCCGGCTCGAGCAGCGCGACGACTTCCTCGCCCTCGCGGTGCTCCTCGACGACCGGCTGATCGGCGATGCGTCGCTGCACCTGCGCTCGCTCGATCCGGCCGCGCGTCGGGTCGAGGTCGGCTGGGTGATCGGTCCGCGGTGGCAGGGCAAGGGCTACGCCTCCGAGGCGGGCCTCGCGATGCTCGGGCTGGCGTTCGGCCAGTTGCGGGCGTCGGTCGCCGAGGCGCACATGACGCCCGGCAACGCCGCCTCGAAGGCGCTCGCCGAGCGGCTCGGCTTCGAGGAGGTCGCGAACGACGGCACGACGCGCGTGCTGGCCATCGACGCGGAACGGTACGCGGCACTGCACGGCAGCTGACCCGGCGACGATCGTGCGCCCGATCCGGTCGGGAGCGGGCTGGATCGCTTCCGCAGGTGCGGGTATCCTCACCCTATGGTGACGCATTCGCGGGAGGAACGATGAGGTCGTTCCGCATCAGCGAGGCAGCAGCCCTCCTCGGGGTGAGTGACGACACGGTCCGCCGGTGGGCCGACGCGGGTCGCCTCGAGCTCGAACGCGGCGCGAACGGCATCCGCATGGTCGCGGGGTCCGAACTCGTCCGGCTGCTCGGCGACGAACCCGACGGCGGCGCGCTCGCCCGGGCGTTCCCGCTCGCGCGCGCCTCGACGCGCAACCGCTTCGTCGGCCTCGTCACCGCCGTCGAGCGCGACGGCGTGATGGCCCAGGTGGAACTCCGCGCGGGACCGTTCCGGATCGTCTCCCTCATGAGCCGCGAGGCCGCCGACGAGCTCGGGCTCGAACCCGGCATGCTCGCCGCCGCGAGCGCGAAGGCCACCGTGGTCTCGATCGAGCTCCCGGGCGGGGTCGACGCGTGAGCCGAAGCGCCCGAGACGGCGGGCGGCGGATGCTCCGCTCCCGCGTCGCCGCGGTCGTGCTCGCCGGTGCGGGACTCGCCGGGCT
>NZ_SDPL01000465.1 GCF_004135055.1 Agromyces binzhouensis
GCGCGGGCGCGACCTCCGCGCCCGCCTCGGCTCCGCGCCCGCCGCCGACGAGGCGCCCCTTGCCGACGCTGACGCCGTGCACGATCCCGCCGAGCTCGAGGAGGCCGCGCTCGCTCACGAACGCGTCGTAGCGCTTCGCCGCCGATCCGTCGGACGCGACCAGGTCGTACGGCGCACCGCGGTCCTCGATGAGGAGCACGCGAGTGCCGCGCACGCCCGCCAGGACGAGCCGGTCGAGGAGTCCGGGTTCGAACGACTCCGAGACGATCCGGTCGTCGCCGCGCCCCCAGCCGGCCGCCGAGAGCTCGGCGGCGAACAGCTCCTCGAGCGGCAGGCCGAGCGCGGCGAAGTGGGTCGCGTGCTTGAACTCGGCGACGAGCCTGATGATCCGCCGCGACTCGTCGGTCGCGGCATCGAGCAGCCCGAGGAGGTCGCGGAAGCGCAGGATCGGGTAGCGCCCGTCGAAGCTGGCGCTGTGCTGGCGGATGCCGCCGAGCCGCTCCGTCGCGCGGAGGGTCGAGAGCTCGGCCCACGTGAAGTCCTCCGTGAACCAGCCCGTAAGCGGCCGGCCGTCGACCTCGCGCGTGGTGCGACGCGACGCGAACTCGGCGCGCGAGGCGACGTCGGTCGTCCCCGAGATCTCGTTCTCGTGTCGCAGGACGAGCACGCCGTCGCGCGTGGCCACGAGGTCGGGCTCGATCGCATCTGCACCGAGCGCGAACGCCATCAGGTACGCCGCCTCGGTGTGCTCGGGACGGTACCCGGACGCACCGCGATGCCCGATCACGAACGGACGCTCGGCGAGATCGCGCAGCATGGGGCAAGCGTAGCGAGGGCCGAAGCGGCATCCGCCCCGGAATGCCGGGGGATTTCACGGCGTTGGCACGGTCTGAACAGGTAGATTTGTGGGACGCGGCCGCCAGGTCGCACGATTCCCCTCCACACGACGGAAAGCCGAAAGCAGAGGAACCACAGCAATGGCTCTCAACAACCCCGCCTTCTCACGCAATGAGGCGTTCACCTCCGGCCAGGGGGCGGTGGCTGTCGCACAGGACATGTCCGCCCAGCAGCTGCAGGACATGTACAACCAGCCCGCCACGCTCCCCGACCGTGACGTCATGACGATCGAGGACTCGATCGCGAAGTCCGCCGCCGCCTTCGGCGTGCTGCTCGTCGGCGCGGCGATCGGCTGGCTCACGGCCCAGTCCCTGCCGTTCCTCTGGATCGGCGCCGGTCTCATCGGCTTCGTGCTCGCGCTCGTCAACATCTTCAAGAAGGAGCCGTCGCCCGCGCTCGTCCTCGCGTACGCGGGCGTCCAGGGCGTCTTCGTCGGCGGCATCTCGGCGTGGTACGAGATGGCCTTCGGCGGCGGCATCGTCGCCCAGGCCGTGATCGCCACGCTCGTGGTCGTCGGCGTGACCCTCGCCCTCTTCGCCTCGGGCAAGATCCGCGCGTCGAAGAAGGCCACCAAGATCTTCCTGGTCGCGATGGTCGGCTACCTCGTGTTCTCGCTCGTGAACATGGGCCTCATGCTCTTCAACGTGACGGACGACCCGTGGGGCCTCCGCGGCGCCGAGATCGCCGGCATCCCGCTCGGCCTCATCATCGGCGTGCTCGTCGTCATCATGGCGGCGTACTCGCTCGTGCTCGACTTCGACTTCATCCAGCAGGGCGTGCGCAACCGGGCCCCGAGGAAGTACGGCTGGACCGGCGCCTTCGGCATCATGGTGACCGTCATCTGGCTCTACCTCGAGATCCTGCGCATCCTCGCGATCGCGCGCGACTAGCGCCCACCGACCGCACACGCGAACGGGCCGTCCCCTCGGGGGCGGCCCGTTCGGCGTTCCCGGGTGCTCCGCGCGGACTGCTCAGCGGCGGGTCGCCGCGCGGGCGAGCAGGATCGCGCGTTCGCGCTCGTTGGCGGTCAGGCGCGCGGCCTCGGCGAACGCCTCGCGCGCCTCATCCCGGCGGCCGAGGCGTTCGAGGAGTTCCGCGCGAACGGCGTGCAGCGGGTGGTATCGAGCCAGCCGCCCGTCGGCGGCCAGCTCGTCGACGAGCGCGAGCCCTGCCTCGGCGCCGCCGGCCATCGCGACGGCCACGGCCCGGTTGAGCTCGACCACGGGCGAGGGCGCGACCCGGCCGAGCGCCTCGTAGAGGGCGACGATCACGGGCCAGTCGGTGTCGTCGACGGATGCCGCGACATCGTGCTGCTCGGCGATCGCCGCCTGCAGGGCGTACGGCCCGCGCCCGCGGCCGATCGCGTC
>NZ_SDPL01000466.1 GCF_004135055.1 Agromyces binzhouensis
GAGTCCCGGGTCGTCTGCGAGGAGCTCGGCGGCGGCGGCGCGGGCGTCGGCGATGAGGTCGCCGTCGTGCGCGACGCGGAGCAGCTTCAGCGAGGAGCGCCCGCCGGACTGCGTCGCGCCGAGCACGTCTCCCTCCTGCCGGAGCTCGAGGTCGACGCGCGCGAGCTCGAATCCGTCGAGCGTCGCGGCGACGGCCTCGAGTCGCTCGCGTGCGACGGTGCCGGCCTCGGCGTGCGAGACGAGCAGGCAGAGGCCGGGCACGCTCCCCCGGCCGACTCGCCCGCGCAGCTGGTGCAACTGCGAGACCCCGAACCGGTCGGCGTCGACGACGACCATCGTGCTCGCGTTCGGCACGTCGACGCCGACCTCGATCACGGTCGTCGCGACGAGCACGTCGAGCTCCTTCGCGGCGAACGCGCGCATCGTGTCGTCCTTCTCGTCGGCCGACATCCGCCCGTGCAGCGGCGCGATGCGCGCGTCGGCGAGCGACGGCAGCGCCCGCAGTTCGGCGAGCACCGAGGCGACGGATGCCGCGGGGCCGGCGCCGGGGGCCGGCTCGCCCTCCGCGGGTTCGGCGTCCTCCTCCACCACCTTCGGCTCGATCGCCGGGCAGACGACGAACCCCTGCCTGCCCTGGGCGAGTTCCTCGGCGAGGCGTTCCCAGACCCTCGCACGCCAGGTCGGGCGCTCGGCGAGCGGCACGAGGTGCGTCTCGATCCCGGCCCGGCCCGCGGGCAGCTGGCGGATGGTGCTCACGTCGAGGTCGCCGAAGACGGTCATCGCGACGGTGCGCGGGATCGGCGTGGCGGTGAGCACGAGCACGTGCGGGTGACGTCCCTTCAGCCGGAGCGCCTCGCGCTGCTCGACGCCGAAGCGGTGCTGCTCGTCGACGACGACGAGGCCGAGGTCGGCGAACATCGTGGTGTCGCCCAGGAGCGCGTGCGTGCCGACCACGATGCGCGACTGCCCGGCTGCGACGCGCAGCGCGGCCTTCCGCCGCTCCGCTGCGGGGAGCTGCCCGGTGACCAACGTGGGCATGAGCTCGGCCGCCGGCTCGGGGCCGAGCATGCGGGCGATCGAGCGCAGGTGCTGGGCGGCGAGCACCTCGGTCGGGGCGAGGAGCGCCGACTGTCCGCCGGACTCGGCGACTGCGAGCATGGCGCGGAGTGCGACGACCGTCTTGCCCGAGCCCACCTCGCCCTGTACGAGCCGGTTCATCGGCACGGGCTCGGCGAGGTCGGCGAGGATCTCGCCGCCGACCTCGCGCTGGTCGTCGGTGAGCGAGAACGGCAGCGACGCCTCGAACCGCTCGAGCAGGCCGCCCGGGCGGGGTTCGCGTCGCACGGCCTCGTGCGCGCGCGCCGCGGCACGGCGCTCGAGGAGCGCGGTCTGCAGCACGAACGCCTCGGTGAAGCGGAGCGCGCGGCGCGCGGCCTTCCAGTCCTCCTCCTGCTCGGGACGATGCACGCCCTCGAGCGCGTCGCGGTGCGAACGGATGCCACGGGCCCGCCGCACCGGCTCGGGGATGGGGTCCTCGACGGGACCGAGCCCGTCGAGGAGGACGCCGATCGAGGTCTGCAGCTGCCAGCTGGAGAGCGAGCCGGTGGCCGGGTAGATCGGGATCGGCGCCGTCGCCCAGCGCACGGCCGCGGCATCCGCCCCGCTCGTCGGCACCGCCTCGTCGAACAGCTGGTAGTCGGGGTGCGCGAGCTGGCGGGCGCCCCGGTAGTCGGACACCTTCCCGGCGAACATGCCCCGTGCGCCGGGCTTGAGTTCGCGCGAACGCCACGCCTGGTTGAAGAACGTGAGGGTCAGGATGCCGGTGCGGTCGGCGATCTTGGCCTCGAGGATCGAGCCGCGACGCGACCGCATGGTGCGCTCGCGCACCTCGAGCACCTCGGCCACGATCGTGACGTTCTCGTCGAGCGGGAGCTCGGCGAGGGCCGTCAGCTCGCCGCGCGCGGCGTAGCGGCGCGGGTAGTGCGCGAGCAGGTCGCCGACGGTCGTGTACCCGAACGCGCGCTGCACCGCCTGCGCGGTCCGACCGCCGAGCGCGCCGGTGAGGCGGCTGTCGAGGGTCAGTGCTCCCTCCGCCACGCGATCGGCCGTCATGGCTCGATCGTAGGCTCCGCCTCCGTCGGCGCGGGCGCGAGGGCCTCGAGCTCCGCACGCACGTAGGGGTCGTCGGGGCGCGCGAGCGCGAGCTCGCGCTGGATCTCGAGCGCCTCGTCGGTGCGGCCGAGCGTGCGCAGCGCGCGCCCGA
>NZ_SDPL01000467.1 GCF_004135055.1 Agromyces binzhouensis
GTGCGCCCCGACCGTCCGGAACGACTGGCCGACGCCGGCCGGCGACGCGCGCTCGTCCGCACCGCGATCGACGGCGCCCTGGCCGACGCCGTCGTCGACGCCTCCTCGGTGCTGGCGATCACGGTGGCCGTGCCCGCTCCCGTCGATCGCGACGGCGCCTCGCCCGCCGAGAACCCGTTCTGGCGCGTCGCCAACCCGGGCTACTCGGAGTTCCTCAGCGCAGACGCGGCCGTCGTGACGGTCGAGAACGACGCCAACCTCGCGGCGATCGCCGAACGCTCCGCGCCGGACGGCGGGGGGCGCGACGCCGACTCGTTCATCGCCCTGATGACCGGCGAGGGCATGGGCGCGGGCCTCATGATCGACGGCCGGCTGATCCGCGGCCGACGCGGCGCGGCCGGAGAGCTGCGCTTCCTCGACCACGTCGAGGGAGTCGGCTCGTCAGACGGCCTCGCACTGCTCGCACGGCGCTGGGCCATCGAGGCCATCACGACCTCCGAGGTCGGTGACGGCGCGCTCGCGCACCTCGACCCGGCGACGCTCGACGAGGCCGAGGTCGGTCTCGCCGCGGCATCCGGCGACCCCGCCGCCGTGGCGATCACCGACCGCCTGGCCGAACGACTCGCACGCATCTGCCTGGTCCTGGGCGACCTCCTCGACGTCGACCGGGTCGTGGTCGGCGGCACCGTCGCCGACACGCTGCCCGACGTCATCGACCGCGCGGGACGGATCCTCGACGACAGCGACGACCCCACCGCGCCGGAGCTGCGTCGCTCCGCGCTCGGGGAGGACAGCGTGACCATCGGGGCGATCGAGCACGCGCTCGCCGAGGTCCGGAGCCGCGCGCTCGACCTCACCCCGTCGGCACGTCCCGCGGCGTGATCGCCCGCGCACGAACCCCGGCACGCGGAAGGATGGAGGCATGTCGTCCCTCAGCGCCCTCCGAGCCGTCACGTCGGCGTTCGCCGCGACCGCCGCGCTGACCGACCCCGAGGCGCCCGTGCGATCGGCGATCTGGCCCACCGCGGGTCGGATCGTCGACCACCTCGGGAACATCCAGCGCTGGGCGGCCGAGGTCGTGCGCACGGGCGCACCGGCCGACCGTCGCGAGTTCCGCCGGCCGGCCGACGCCGATCGCGCGCCCTGGTTCCGCGAGGGGAGCGACGCGCTCGTGTCGGTGCTCGAGGGCGCGGACCCCGAGCGCATCGTGCCGATCCTCTACGGCGCGACCGGACCGACGCGGTTCTGGCATCGACGGATGGCGCACGAGGCGACGAAGCACCTCTGGGACCTGCGCACCGCGGCCGAGTCCGATCCGCGGCTGCCTCGCGAGGCGGGCCGCGCCGGCGCGGCGGACGCGGTGGACGAGTTCGGCGAGGTCTTCATGACGGAGGCGCGCCGTCGGGGCATCGCGTCGCTGGCCGGCACGGTCGCGCTCGTCGCGGCCGACACCGAGGACGCCTGGCGCGTGACCCCGGGCTGGGTCCTCGAGCGCGTCCCGCCCGGTGCGGCATCGGACGAGGACCCGCACGTGACGATCACCGCGGACGTGGGCGACCTCGTGCTCCTGCTCTGGGAGCGCGCCGACCTCGCGGCGCCGGACGGCCGGTTCCGGGTGCAGGGCGATGACGCCCTCGCGGCGGACTTCGCGACGACGCCCGTGCACCTCTGATCGGTCCCGGTGGATCGGCGCACGCACAGCCACCGCGGCTAGGGTGACCACCACGGGGCCCGTCCGGGCTCCCGAGCAGAGGGCGTCACCGTGTCAGAGAAGTCAACGAAGAAGTCGTCCAACAACAAGACCGCAGCCTCGAGAACGCTCAAGGAGAAGCGGGCCGACAAGAAGGCGAAGGTCGCCGACCGCGGGGGCAACGACGTCAGCGACGTCACGCACCGCAAGTAGCGTTCGAACGACGAGCTGCGCGGCGGGTCTCCCCGAGAGGGGGCTCGCCGCGCTTCCGTCGGCGGGCCGGTCGGTCCCCCGCGGCGACGAGGCGACGGGGCCCCGTGCACCTCTGAGCAGGAGCGGGCCCGCCCCGCTCGTTCGCGCACGGTTCTTCCGGCCGTCACCCGAAGCGCCTACCGTGGGCGGCAACCGGAACCGCCAGCAGAGGAGCTCGCATGTCCACGAGACGATCCGACCGCACCGCACTCCGCGCCCCACTCGTCGCCGCCTCCGCGGCGGTGCTCGCGCTCGGCGTCGGAGCGGCCGCCGCACCGGCCCAGGCCGCGCCCG
>NZ_SDPL01000468.1 GCF_004135055.1 Agromyces binzhouensis
CGGCCACCCCGGCCGACGTGCTGCTCGCCGGCAAGTCGGCCTCGACCCCGGCGGCGGGGGTCGCCGCCGGCGCACCGGTCACGTACGGCAAGCCCGCGCCGGCGCCGGAGGTCACGCCGATGGCGGCGAACGAGTCGCCCGTGTCGAACATCGGCAAGGTGTTCTTCACCCTGAACGGCCGCAACTACGTCTGCTCGGGCAACTCGGTGAGCTCGTCGAACGGCAGCGTGGTCGCGACGGCCGCGCACTGCGTGCACTCCGGCAAGGGCAAGTACGCCACGAACTGGACGTTCGTGCCGGCCTACGAGAACGGTGCGGCGCCGTACGGGCAGTGGGTCGCGACGTCGCTGACGGCGCCGCGCCAGTGGACGAGGGGCGGCGACATCACGTACGACACGGCCTTCGCCACGGTCGGTCAGCTCGCCGGCAAGAGCCTGCAGGCGACGGTGGGCGGCACGGCGATCTCGTTCAACCAGGCCCGCGGGCTCTCGTACGAGGCGTTCGGCTACCCGGCGGCCGCGCCGTTCAACGGCCAGACGCTGAAGTCGTGCGCGGGCACCGCGACGGCGGACCCCTACGGCCAGACCCAGTCGCAGGGCATCCCGTGCGACATGACCGGCGGCTCCTCGGGCGGCCCGTGGTTCCTCGGCAACGGTGCGCAGAACTCGGTGAACAGCTTCGGCTACAACAACATCCCGAACGTGATGTTCGGGCCGTACTACGGCTCGGTCGCCCAGGCGACCTACGCCACGGCGGCGGCATCCTGATCGCCCGCAGAGGCCGCTGAACGCGGCCGCCCGATCGCGAAGCGCCTCGCACCGAGGGACCGGTGCGGGGCGCTTCGTCGTGTCCGGGCGAGATCGGGTCTTGCTTTTCTACTTTGTTTAGTTCTAAATTAACTCACGACACCCCACGGCGACCCGCTCCACGGACACAGAGGCATCGATGGCGATCCATTCCAGCAACCGAACCGACGTCAACCGCTCGGCGATCCTCGCACGGCTCGGCGCCGACGGTCCCGCATCGCGGGCCGAGCTCGCCCGGGTGCTCGCCCTCTCGCCCGCGCTCATCACGCAGCTCGTGAAGGAACTGCTCGCCGACGGACTGCTCGTCGAACTCGAGCAGGCGCCGTCCAACGGCGGGCGCCCGGGGCGGATGCTGGGCCTCGCGACCTCGGCAGGCCACGCCATCGGCGTCAAGGTGGTCGCCGACCACGTGGCCTTCGTCGAGGTGGGCGTCGACGGGCGGGTGGTCCGCTCGGCGAGCGAGCCGTTCGACGCGACCGCCAGCACGTTCATCGCCGAACTCGTCGAACGCATCCGCGGCTTCATCGCCGCCGGCGACGGCACCACCGTGCTCGGCCTCGGCGTCGGCGTGCCGGGCAGCGTCGACCGCCTCGGGAGCGGCATCGTCGACTCGGCCCAGCTCGGGTGGACCGGGGTCGAGCTCGGAGACGCCCTCCGGCGAGCCACCGGGCTCCCGGTCGTCGTCGAGAACAACGTCAACGCGCTCGCGGTCGCGGAACGCCTGTTCGGGCTGGGCCGCTCGCACGACAACTTCCTGGTCGTCACGATCGGCACGGGCGTCGGCGCCGGCGTCGTCGTCGACGGCAACGTGCTGCGGGGCGCCTCCGGCGGGGCCGGCGAGATCGGGCACTTCCCCGTCGCCGACGACGGGCCGCGGTGCGGTTGCGGCAACGACGGATGCCTCGAAGCGCACATCGGCGAGGGCGCGCTGGTCCGCGACGCGCGCGAACGCGGTGCGATCCCGCCGCACGGCGGCATCGACGACCTCCTCGCCGCCGCGGACGCGGGCGAGGGCGACGCCATCCGGATCTACCGCGAGGCCGGGCGGCTGCTCGGGCGCACGCTCGCCGGCGTCGTGCACACCGTCGACCCGGCCCTCGTCGTGGTCCTCGGCGAGGGCACGACCGGCTGGCGTCACTGGTCGCCCGGGTTCGAGCCCGCGTTCCGGTCGCACCTGCTCCGGCACCGTCGGAGCCTGCCCGTCGAGATCGAGACCTGGCAGGACGAGAGCTGGGCGCAGGGTGCCGCCGCACTGGTGCTCGCGATGCCGTTCGACTCCGCCGGGTCCGCCGGCGACCAGGGGAGGCTCATCCGCGAACGGCTCGTCGGCCCGGTGGTGCGCCGATGACCGCGCTCATCGGCGAGGCCGCCGCGGAGGTCGGTGCCGACGCCCGCCCGACCGCATCGCGCGCCGTTCCTCCGCGCG
>NZ_SDPL01000469.1 GCF_004135055.1 Agromyces binzhouensis
GTCGCGCGGCGGCTCGTGGGGCACGGGGGAGCGGCCGTGGGGGCCGCGGCGGTCGTGGGCGGCGTGCTCACGCTCGGCGCCGACGTCGCCGGGCAGTTCGCGATCCCGGGCTTCACCGCACCGCTCGGCATCGTGACCGGCGTGATCGGCGCCCCGTACCTGCTGTGGCTGCTCGCCCGCACCGAGAGGACCCGCGCATGAGCTCACTTCCCGTTCCTCCGCCCGTGGCCGTCGAGGGCCTGGTCGCCGAGGGGATCAGCCTCGGCTACGACGGCCGGCGCGTCATCGAGGGGCTCGACCTCGCGATCCCGTCGGGCCGCATCACGGCGATCGTCGGCCCCAACGCGTGCGGCAAGTCGACCCTGCTGCGCGGCCTCGCGCGGCTGCATCCGATCGAGGCCGGTCGCGTGCTGCTGGACGGCCGGGACGTCTCGCGGATCCCGCGCCGCGACGTCGCGCGTAGGATCGGGGTCCTGCCGCAGTCGTCGATCGCGCCCGACGGCGTGCGCGTGGCCGATCTCGTCGCACGTGGTCGGTACCCGCACCAGGGCTGGTTCGGGCGTCATTCGAGCGACGACGATGCGGTCGTCGCCGCGGCGCTGGCCGACACCGGCATCGCCGAGCTCGCCGAGCGCCCGATCGAGGAGCTCTCCGGGGGGCAGCGCCAGCGCGTGTGGATCGCCATGGTGCTCGCCCAGCAGACCGACCTCGTGCTGCTCGACGAGCCGACGACGTTCCTCGACGTCGCGCACCAGCTCGAGCTGCTCGACCTGCTGACGGCGCTCAACCGCGACCGGGGCGCCACGGTCGTGATGGTGCTGCACGAGTTGAACCTGGCCGCGCGCTACGCCGATCACCTCGTGGTGATGTCGGGCGGCCGCGTCGTCGCGGAGGGGGACCCGGGCTCGGTGCTGACCGCCTCGACCGTGCGCGACGCGTTCGGCCTCGAGGCGCGCGTGATCCCCGACCCGGTGTCGGGGAGTCCGCTCGTCGTGCCGATCGGGCGCTTCCACTCCGCCGCCCTGTCCGCGTGAGGTGCGGTGTGCGAGCGGGGAGAAGTTAGGTTAGCCTTGCCTTACCAACTCTCCCCGACCCTAGGAGCATCCGTGCGTCTTCGACGTTCCCTCATCGCCGTGGCCGGCGCAGCCGTCACTGCGCTCGCCCTCGCCGCCTGCTCGGCCGCCTCGGCCGACCCGGCCCCGGAGGCAGCGGGCTCCGGCGCCGCCGGGGGCTTCCCCGTCACGATCGAGCACGCCTTCGGCGAGACGGTCGTCGAGCACGAACCCGAGCGCGTCGCGACGTGGGGGTGGGGTTCGACCGAGGCGGCGATCGCCGTCGGCGTCCACCCCGTGGCCATCGCCGAGCAGGCCTGGACCGTCGGCGAGGGCAACTACCTGCCCTGGGTCGAGGCCGCCTACGAGGAGGCCGGCGAGGAGCTGCCGACCCTCATCCCCGACCCCGAGGGCGGCGCGACCGTCCCCTACGAGGAGTTCATCGCCGCCGAGCCCGACCTGATCCTCGCGCCGTACTCCGGCCTCACCGAGGAGCAGTACGAGACGCTCTCCGAGATCGCGCCCGTCATCGCCTACCCCGAGGCGCCGTGGACCACGTCGTGGGACCGGACCATCGAGATCACGGCCGAGGCCCTCGGCCGGGCCGACGAGGGCGCCGCGGTGCTCGCGCACATCTCCGACGGCCTCGCCGAGCAGGCGGCCGCACACCCCGACTTCGCCGGAACGACCTTCGCCGGCGTCTGGGACGGCGACGGCTTCGTCTACGTCTACACCGCCGCGGACCCCCGCATCGAGGTCCTGACCGAACTGGGACTCGAGGTCGCCCCGAGCGTCTCCGAGCTCGACACCAGCGACGGCGGCTTCTACTACGAGCTGAGCTACGAGCAGCTCGACCAGCTCGACGCGGACGTCATCGTCAGCTACCACGGCAGCAGGGAGGAGGCCGACGCCTTCCTCGCCAAGCCCGAACTGCAGGCCATCCCCGCGGTCGCGGCGGGCGCCGTGGCCCAGGTCCACGACCCCGTGACGGTCTCGTCGGTCTCGCCGCCCACCGCGCTGAGCTTCGACTGGGAGGGCGGACTCCCCGCGCTCATCGACGCGATCTCGGGCGTCGTCGAGCAGTGATCGCGCGATGAGCGCGAGCGGCGGGCCGGGCCTCCCGCGGGGAGCCCGGCCCGTCGGGTCTCCGGCTCAGGCCGGTCGCCGCGCGTCC
>NZ_SDPL01000047.1 GCF_004135055.1 Agromyces binzhouensis
ACCTCCGGGCGCGCGGCGTCGCCGTCTAGCGGCGCCCCGGCTCCGGCGGGAGGCTACGGCCGCAGCAGCACCTTGCCGACCCGGCCGGCGGTCGTGCTCGCCGCCACGGCCTCGGCGATGTCGTCGAGCGCGTACGTGCCGGCGACCGGCAGCGTGAGCTCGCCGGCGAGCACGTGCCCCATGAGCTGCGTGAAGAGCATCGACCTGGTCTCGGGGTCCATGTCGCGGCTCACGCGGCTGCCCCAGAAGCCCCGGATGGTGAGCTGCTTGAAGATGACGTCGCCGGACGGGAGGCGCATGTCGGGGGAATGCATCGCGCCGAACACCACGAGGGTGCCCCCATCGGCGAGCAGCGACACCACGTCGGCCGACGCGTCGCCGCCGACGGAGTCGACGCCCGCCAGGATCGGCGCATCGCCCGTGAGGGCGGCGACCTCGTCGCGCCATCCGTCGGCCTCGGTCGACACGACGTTCGAGATGCCCTGGTCGCGGAGCTCGGCGACGCCCTCTGCCCGCCGCACGAGCCCGATGACGTTGATGCCGCGTGCGGCCCCGATCTGGGCGACCATGCGGCCCACCGCGCCGTTCGCCGCGTTCTGCACCATCCAGTCGCCCGGCTTCAGGTCGAGGGAGTGCAGCAGGCTGACCGCGCTGAACGGCATGGAGACGAGCTGGGCCGCCGCCTCGTCGGGCAGCCCGTCCGGGACCGGGATGAGCCCCGCCGCGCCGGCGACGAAGTACTCGGCCCAGACGCCGAACGTGCCGCCGGTGACGACGCGCTGGCCGACGTCGAGGCCGGTCACGCCGTCGCCGAGCGCATCCACGACGCCCACGGCTTCGGTGCCCGCACGGGCCGGAAGCTCGGGCTTGAATCCGTAGGTGCCGCGGACGGTCCACAGGTCGTGGTTGTGGATCGTCGCGCGCAGGGTGCGGACGCGGACCTGGCCCGGGCCGGGCTCGGGCAGCGGGCGCTCCTCGACCGCGAGCACGGTCTCGGGGGCGCCGAATTCGGAGTGGATGAGGGCGCGCATGACGCGGCTCCTTTCGTTGCGGTACGGGGAACGGCCGGGGTGGCCGGGATCGGATGGCGACGGTCAGCGCGTGGTCGCGGCCGGCGCGCCATCCGATTCGGTCGTGGCGGGTACGTGAGCGGATGTCGCGGCCGCGTGCATCGATGCGGTGACCCGCTGGAGCGTGCCGATCAGCGATTCCGCGTCGCCCTCGCGCACACCCGCCGCCTCGGCGATCCGCGACGGCAGGTGGGCCAGTTCGGCACGCAGCGCGGTGCCGCGCTCGCCGAGGGAGACCGTGACCACGCGCTCGTCCTGCGCGCCGCGGGCCCGGACGACGAGCCCCGACTGCTCCATGCGGCGCAGGAGCGGGGAGAGCGTTCCGGAGTCGAGCTGGAGCAGGTCGCCGAGCGACGAGACGGTCTGCTCGCCTTCACGCCAGAGGGCGACGAGCACCAGGTACTGCGGGTAGGTCAGGCCCCACGGCTCGAGGAGCGTGCGGTAGAGCTGCGTCGTCGCCCGGGAGGCGGCGTACAGCGAGAAGCACACCATCTCATCCGTCACGACCATCCGAGAAGCATTGCACACAATCGAATTGTGTACAACTCGAATGGGGCGGATGCCGCGTGCGTCGCCGTCCGGACCGCGGCCCGGCGGTCAGCCGGCGTCGGGTCGCATGCCGCTCGACCCGAGCACGCGCTCGACCGTCAGCTCGAGGACGACGCGCTTCGGATTCGGCCGCGGCTGCCGGTATCGCGCCGCGTAGAGCTCGACCGCCAACGCGACCGACTCGGGGTCCGACAGGATGCGGACCGGGCCCTCGAAGCTGATCCACCTCGCACCGTCGACCGTGTTCACGCTCGCGCGGCCGCTCCGCTCGGCGTTGAGGAACTTCTGCGATCCGCTGCTGCCGATCACGCGGACGATCCCGTCGAGGTAGGTGATCCCGACCGGCACCGAGTGGATCCGGCCGTCGCGGCCCAGCGTCGAGAGCGTCGCGAGGTGGCGCTCGCCCAGGAGCTCGCGTGCGGCGTCGGTGATCATCCGGTCTGGTACTCCATGCTTCACGGCGGTCGGGGTCCTCGCCGCATCAGTCTCTCATCCGCGGCGCCGTTGGAATCCCGTCGCAGATGTGCCGCGGACGGGTGCCACGGCCGTGACGCCCCCGTGCCCTACTGTCATCCCATGGGCACGACGGCGTCTGCGTACCTGACCGGCTTCGGCCGGTACCTGCCGGGGGATCCGGTCGACAACCACGGCATCGTGGCGCGGCTCGGCGGCGACGATCCGGTCACCGCGCGCATCCGCGGCATGATCCTCGACCAGAACGGCATCCGGCAGCGCCACTACGCGCTCGACGAGCGCGGCGAGCCGACCGAGCTCAACGAGGAGCTCGCGGTCAAGGCGCTCCGTGCGGCACTCGACGACCGCGGCATCCGCCCCGACGACCTGCGCATGCTGGCGACCGCGACGACCATCGGCGACGTGCTCGTTCCCGGCTTCGCCTCGATGGTGCACGGCCGGCTCGGCGGTGGGCCGATGCAGCTGCTCTCGGCGTCGGGCGTGTGCGCCTCGAGCCTGCAGGCGCTCGACGCGGCGGTGGGCAAGGTCAAGCTCGGCGAGCACCCGCGGGTCGCGGTGGTCGGGTCGGAGCTGGCGAGCCGCAGCCTCCGTCAGCGCCGCTTCGACGGCATCCGCGCGGGCATGGACTCCCACTTCCTGCGCTGGATGCTCTCCGACGGCGCGGGCGCCGTGGTCGTCGAGTTCCAGCCGCATCCCTCGCGGCCGTCGCTCCGCGTCGACTGGGTGCGGCACGTGTCGCTCGCCCACGAGCACGACGTGTGCATGCGCGCGGGGATGGACGGGCTCGAACCCGAGGTCGGGCGCACCTGGCAGGACGTCGGCATCGGCGACGCCGAGGCATCCGGCATGTTCGTGCTCCGACAGGACGTGAGCGTGCTCGACGACCTCGCCGGCGCCGGCCTCCGCGAGTTCGAGCAGCTCGTCGACATCGGACTCGTCGACGTCAGCCACCTCGACCACGTCGTCTGCCACTACAGCACCAACGCGTTCCGCGACCTCGCGTTCGACGGGCTCCGCAAGCGCATCCCGACGCTCGACACCGACCGCTGGTTCTCGAACCTCGAGACGTGCGGCAACACGGGCGCGGCGAGCATCTTCATCGCCCTCGAGGAGGCGTGGCGCACGGGCCGCTTCTCGCCCGGCGAGACCATCCTCCTCGCCGTCCCCGAGTCGGGCCGGTTCTCGTTCGCCTTCGCCCATCTCACCGTGGTCGCCCCACCCGATCAGCAAGGAGCCCCGACATGACGACCGACACCGCCGCGACGGCCACGACGACGGATGCCGCGGGCGCGGCGTCGCCCGCCGAACCCGCCGCGCTCTCCGAACGGCTCGCCGAGGTGTGGGCCGAACTCGAGGAACGCCTCGACCGGGTGCCGATCCTCCGCGCGCTCGCCGAGGGCACGGTGACGATCGACGACTACCGGCGGCTCCTCTTCAACCTGCGGCAGCAGGTCGTCGACGGGTCGCCGTGGATCAGCCGCGCGGCATCCAACTTCGACATCGACCACTTCACGCTCCGCGCGGCCGCCATCAAGCATGCGGAAGAGGAGCATCGCGACTACCTCATGCTCGAGCGCGACTACGTCGCGATCGGCGGGTCGCTCGACGAGCTCCGCGCCGGCCGCAAGAACCTCGGCTCCGAGGCGCTCTCGGGCTACATGTTCACCTACGCCGACCGGCCGAACCCGGTCGGGCTCCTCGGAGCGATGTTCATCATCGAGGGGCTCGGCGCGAAGCGGGCCGCGGGCTGGGCCGCGCGGTTCCAGGAGGTGCTCGGGCTCGCCGACAACCAGGTGCACTTCATGACGTACCACCAGGAGGCAGACGGGGCGCACACCGGGGACCTGCAGGCGATCCTCGACTCCGGCATCATCGACGACGCGGCCGCCGACGAGATCGTGCGGTGCGCCCAGGTCGTCGCGCGGCTGTACGCGCTGCAGCTCGAGGAACTGGACCGCTGACGTGCCGAAGGTCCCCGAGTACGTCCGCTCCGACCCGAGCATGTGGCAGGCGGTGTACGCCGACCCGTCGGTGCCGCTCGACCGCGCGCTCGTGCGCCAGATCATCAACGACCAGCGGCGGCTCTCCCGTCGTTGGCTGTACCCGATCGCGCGCGTCGTCTCGCGCGTGCTCGTCGCACTCATCTCGATCGTCAAGCGCGTGCTGCCGTTCCGGTGGATGCCGCTGCACACGATGGACGTGCTCTGCGTGTGGTTCCTCCGCCGGTTCGTGTCGCCCGACGCCGTCGACCTGCTGATCCGCCACTTCGTGGTCGAGACCAACCTCGTGAACTTCATCATCCGGAACACCCCGGTCGACATGGAGCCCGTGACGCTCCGGCCCGAGAAACTGTCCGGGCTCGGCGACCAGGCGGTCGTCGAGCACGACGTCAACGTCTACGACGTGCTCATCGCGCTCGACGACGTGAAGCTCACCCGCCCCGAGACCCTCGACTTCTCGCAGCTCGACGTGCCGCCCCTCGACGCGGAGCGCCGCCGCCGACGCGTCCTCCGCCTCGACATCCAGACCGCGCTCTGCTTCATGAACATCCCGTTCTCGATGGCGCTCACGGTCGAGGAGTACCGGCGTGCGGTGCACTCCATCCGCTTCGACGACTCGTTCCTCGAGATCCTCGCGCTGATCACCGACGACGACACGTTCCGCCACTGGAAGCTCGCGGGCATGAGCCTCTGGATGGACTCCAACGTCGACGTGCCGCGCATGGTCTACCGGCACGCGCTCGTGTGCGAGTACGCGCACGCCAGGCTCGTGAAGCTCGCCGGCGGCGCGTACCCGCGCGACACCGACGTCGCGTTCGACTGACGGCCACCGGCGCCCGGCACGCGACGGGTCCGGCGCGCCGTGCAGACGACGGATGCCCCGGGGCTCGAGCCCCGGGGCATCCGCTCGCAGCTTCACGCGGGCCTACGACGCCCTGCGCCGGTAGATGCGCATGGCGAATCCGAACGCGACCGCCATGATGCCGACGAGCCAGGCGAGCGCGACCCAGATGTCGGCACCGACGGGCTCGCCGGCGAACAGCGCCCGGGTCGTGTCGACGATCGAGGTGACGGGCTGGTTCTCGGCGAACCAGGCGACCGGCCCGGGCATCGAGTCGGTCGGCACGAACGCCGAGCTCACGAACGGCAGGAAGATCAGCGGGTAGCTGAACGCGCTCGCGCCGTCGACGGTCTTCGCCGAGAGGCCGGCGATCACGGCGATCCAGGTCAGGGCGAGCGTGAACAGGACCAGGATCCCGATCACGGCGAACCACGCCCCGACGGACGCCCCGGTGCGGAACCCCATCACGAAGGCGACCCCCACGACGATCGCGACCGACACGAGGTTGGCGACGAGCGAGGTGAGCACGTGCCCCCAGAGCACGCTCGACCTCGCGATCGGCATCGACTGGAACCGCTGGAAGATGCCGCCCTGCAGGTCGAGGAACAGGCGGTACGCCGTGTAGGCGACGCCGGAGGCGATCGTGATGAGCAGGATGCCGGGGAGCATGTAGTCGATGTACGACTCGGTGCTCCCCGTGTCGATCGCGCCCCCGAACACGTACACGAACAGCAGCATCAGCACGATCGGCGTGACCGCCGTGGTGATGATCGTGTCAGGGCTGCGGACGATGTGCGTCAGCGAGCGTGCCGTGAGGACGCGCGTGTCGCTGAGGACGTGGGTGGTCATCGCGACTCCTTCCGGGTGGGCTCGGCAGCGGTCGCCCCACCCCGGGCCGGATCCCCGACCAGGGCGAGGAAGACCTCCTCGAGCCTCGGCTGCTTCTCGACGTACTCGACCTTCGCGGCCGGGAGCAGTCGCTTGAGCTCGGCGAGGGTGCCGCTCCGGATGATCACGCCCTCGTGGAGGATCGCGATCCGGTCGGCGAGCTGCTCGGCCTCGTCGAGGTACTGCGTGGTCAGCAGCACGGTCGTGCCGCCGTCGGCGAGCGCCTTCACCGTCTGCCAGACCTCGATGCGCGCCTGCGGGTCGAGGCCGGTGGTCGGCTCGTCGAGGAAGATGACCGGCGGATCGCCGATGAGGCTCATCGCGATGTCGAGCCGTCGCCGCATGCCGCCGGAGTAGGTCGCCGCCCGACGGTCGCCGGCCTCGCTGAGCGAGAACCGGGCGAGCAGGTCGTCGGCGATGCGCCCGGGATCCTTCAGGTGACGCAGCCGGGCGACGAGCGCGAGGTTCTCGCGGCCCGTGAGCACCTCGTCGACCGCGGCGAACTGCCCGGTCAGGCTGATCGAGCGGCGGACGTCGCCGGCATCGGCCGCGACATCGAACCCCTGCACGGTCGCGGCGCCGGCGTCGGCCTTCAGCAGCGTCGACAGGATGTTCACGAGCGTGGTCTTGCCCGCACCGTTCGAGCCGAGCAGGGCGAAGATGCTGCCCTGCGTGACGTCGAGGTCGACGCCGCGCAGCACGTGGACGTCCGCGAAGGACTTCTCGATGCCCCGCACGCGGATGGCGGGCGCGGCGGCCGCGACGGGCGCTGCGGCGGTCATCGCGGTTCCTCCTCGTCGCGCCTGGCGTCGTCGATCGCCTTGGCCAGGCGAGCGCGCTCCTTGTCGATCCACTGCGCTCCGCCATAGGCCTGGGTGAAGCTCTCGGCGAAGCCCACGGGGTCGTCGCCGACGAGCTCGCCGACCGGCGTGCCGTCGATGGCGGCGCGCTCGAAGAGGTCGGCGAAGTCGCCGAGCATGGTGACGAGCGTGTCGCCGTCGGTGATGCCGCCGTAGTACATGAAGTACCGCTCGAACGCCTTCGCGGCCCCGGCGTACGGCTCGGGAAGGGCGGCGATGCGCGCCTTGTACTGGCGGTACTGCTTCTTCTGCTCGAGGGAGCCCGTCAGGGCTTCGATCCACTTCGCGGCCATGGTCACTTCTCCTCCTCCTGGAGCGGTCCGATGTCGTGGAGCTGTTCGATTCGTGCGGTGAGGAAGCTCCAGGTCCTCCAGAACTCGTCGAGCGAGTCGCGCCCGCGGGCGTTGAGGGAGTACACCTTGCGCGGTGGCCCCTTCTCCGACGGGACCTTCTCGACGTCGACGAGACCGCGCTGCTCGATGCGCACGAGCAGGGCGTAGATGGTGCCCTCGGCGATGTCGGTGAAACCCTGTTCGCGCAGCCACGCGGTGATCTCGTAGCCGTAGGCGGGCCGGCCGGACAGGATCGCGAGCACGATGCCCTCGAGCGTGCCCTTCAGCATCTCGGTCGCCTGCCTGCCCATCGGGCCTCCTCGACTATTCAGTGTTGCTGAGTACCGGTACATAGTAAGCACGAGTACCGGTAGATAGCAACGCTGAATACCGAGTTGGGCGACGGATGCCTCGGGCGGACGTCCGGCACCTTCTCAGCCCGCGGCGGCGGCGGCGCGAGTAGCCTGAGCGGGCGGGGCGGCAGCGCGGTGCATCGACGGCACGGCGCAGCGTCGACCCGGCGGGCACGAACCTCGATCCACCGCCCGAGACGGAGCTGCAGACCGATGACGTGGGACGACGATCCGAACGGCGAGGACCGACGCGGTCCGAGGCCGTCCGGGCGCGAGATCCTGCTCCAGGTCGCCGGCTACGTCGGCCTCGTGACCGCCGTCGTCGCCCTCGTGGTCGGCGCCGTCTTCGCGGTGACCGCCTGGGGCGTCGCAGTGAAGCCCGGCGGGTTCGCCGCACCGTCCGCGTCGGGGCGCGGCGCTCCGCTTCCGCCGGTGACCTCGTCATCGACCGGGGGCGACGCCGAGGCGGGCGCCCGGTCCGAGTCGACGGATGACCCGAACGCCCTCACCGGGTCGGAGGTGGCGCCGCTCGTGGAGCCCGAGCCCGAGGCCGAGCCGGAGGTCGAGGTCGACTGGCTCTCGGTCGTCGCGGAGGCGACCGGCATCCCCGCGCGGGCGCTCTCGGCGTACGCGCTCGCGCACGTCGCGATCGCCGAGGAGGAGCCGACGTGCGGGCTCGACTGGACGACGATCGCGGCCATCGGCGCGATCGAGTCCGGCCACGGCAGCCACGGCGGCTCGGTCCTCGAGGCGTCGGGCATGGTCCGGCCCACGATCCTCGGCCCGGCGCTCGACGGCGACGGCGTGGCGGCGATCCACGACACCGACGGCGGCGTCCTCGACGGCGACGTCACGTGGGACCGCGCGGTCGGGCCGATGCAGTTCATCCCGTCGACCTGGGATCAGTGGGGGGCCGACGCGAACGGCGACGGCGTCGCCGACCCGAGCCAGATCGACGACGCCGCGCACGCCGCCGCGCGCTACCTGTGCGCCTCCGGCCCGATGACCACGCCCGACGGATGGCGCGAGGCCGTCTTCTCGTACAACCACCTCGACTCGTACGTCGACAAGGTCGCGAGGCTCGCGAACGGGTACGCCGCCGCGATCGGGTAGTGCCCCGTCGATCCGCCGCTCGGCGGCCGCCCGCCGCGACCACGCGGACCGCGGAGTTCCGCGTGAGAGACTGCCCCGATGAGTGCCGACATCGAGCTCGCGCGGATCGGCGCCGGCACGGTGGTGCTCCACGACGCCCGGCGCGACCTCCGTCGGAGCGTGGACCTCGAGCCGTTCGAGATCGGCGTGTACCCGGTGACGCAGGAGCAGGTGGCCGAGCTCCTGGGTGAGACCGCGACCCACTCGCGGCGGCCGGCGACCGAGGTGAGCTGGCTCCGTGCCATCCGCTTCTGCAATGCCGCGTCGGAGTGGGAGGGGCTCGACCCGGCCTACGCCTTCGACGGCGAGGACGTCACCTGGCATGTGGATGCCGACGGGTTCCGCCTCCCGACCGAGGCGGAGTGGGAGTTCGCGTGCCGCGCCGGATCGACCGCGCCGCACTACGGCCCGCTCGACGAGGTCGCGTGGACGAGCGCCGACGGCGTCACCGCCCCGCAGGACGTCGGCGGCAGGCTGCCGAACCTGAACGGCCTGTTCGACACGCTTGGCAACGTGTGGGAGTGGTGCTGGGACCTGCTCGACCCGGCTCGCTACGACGACTACCGCGTGTTCCGGGGCGGCGGCTTCGCCGACGACGCGTGGAGCGTTCGGGCCTCCACCAGGCGCGGGGGCGCGCCGCGCATGCACCACGAGGACGTCGGATTGCGCGTCGCGCGGGGCGGGTTCGATGCGGCGGATGCCGCGCAGGGCTGGTCGGCGCAGGCCGACCTCGAGCGCGCTGCGGTCGACGGGCCGGTGCCCTACGGGTGGACGCCGCGGCGCTGAGCAGTCCGTGCTTCCGGGTGCGCCGCGGCATCACTAGCGTGGGAGACGACTCGGGACGGAGCGCGTCGGCCCCGAGGGGAGGAACCGCCGTTGAGCGTCGAGGACATCGTCACCGCCTATGTCACAGGCCTGCCCCCGGGCGTCCGATACGAGCGCGTGCGCGTGATCGCCGACGGCGACCTCGTCCTCCTGCACGGCGTGGTCCACGGCGACGGTCCCGTTCCGCTCGTGGGGTTCGACCTCCTCCGCGTCGGCGACGGGAGGATCGTGGAGCACTGGGAGGCCCGGACGCCGGTCGTGAACCAGCCCGTCGGAGGTCGGTCTCAGGTCGACGGACCGGTCGCACCGACGGATCACGACCTGACCGCGGCGAACCGTGCGCTCGTGACCGGATGGATCGATCGGGTGCTCATCGGAGGCGACCGCTCGGCCCGGACCGAGTACGTCTCGGCGGACCGGTACGTCCAGCACAATCCTGAGGTCGCCGACGGCCTCGACGGGTTGGCCGACGCGGTCGCGGCCTGGTCCGCGGCCGGGCGACGGCTCCGATACGACGCCGTGCGACAGGTCGTCGCCGAGGGCGACTTCGTCTTCGCCCGTTGCGAAGGCGACTTCGGCGGACCCGTCGTCTTCAACGACCTCTGGCGCGTCGAGCACGGTCGGATCGTCGAGCACTGGGATGTGATCGTCCCGGCCGCGCGAGCGGCGGACGGCGCCGGCGCCTGAGCCGACGACCGGCTACGGCAACTGCAGCGCGGTGTCGCCGAGCACGACTGCGGCGACCGACAGGATCGCCCCGGCGGCGATGACGAGCGCGGCCATGACGAGCACGAGCGCGGTGCCGAGCAGGGTGGCCTTCGATTCCTGGCGCACGCCACGCGAGGTCTGGTCGGAGGTGTTCGAGGTCATCATCGCCGGTCCTTTCGGCTCATGGCCGCCTGGTTCGATCCACTCACATCATGCAGGCCCGACGGCGAGGCCGAAACCGCCTTTCGGATGAATCGCGCGTCAGCCGTCGGCGGCGGCGCGCTGCGCGACGATCGCCGCCGTGATGCGCCCGATCAGCTCGACGGGCAGGTCGTCGCCGTGCCGGATGTTCACCGAGTCCTTGCCGGTCCGCATCGGAGCGACCTCGGACTCGAGGGGTTCGGGCAGCGTCGGCACCGGGTAGAGCCCGATGTGGCGCTTCCAGCCGGCGAAGTGCAGCGCGTAGCGGCCGCCGAGCATGACGGCGGCGATGCCGTATCGCACCTTCTCCTCCACCGGCGGCGGGACCTCGGCGATGATCGCGGCTCGCACCTGCCTGAGGCGATCGGCGACCTCGTCGGGGAACGACGCGATGTACTCGTCGACGGTTTGCACTGCCATGCGGTCATGCTGGCACCGTTCGATGGGACGCACCAGTGCCGGGAGCCAGCCGCCGCCCTGCGCGCACCCTGCGAATTCGCATGCACCCCCTGCCGTTTCGGGCCGACCTGGCGTAGATTGCGATATATCGCGTTGAGACACGCTATATCGCGTCATCGTCGGCGCGATGTCCGCAGCGACGGAGCGACGGGAGGGGCGGGCGCATGGACCTGGATGACCGCGGAGGGATCGGCGCGAGCCCGCGGAGGCGGCGGCCATGACCGGGCTCGAGGTCGTGCTCGCCGCACTCGGCATCATCGTGCTCATCGGCATCGCGAGCTTCGTCGCGCTCGTGCTCCTGGTGCGGCACGTCTACCGACGCATCCGTCGCAGCCGACGTGTCGACGGTGCGCTGATGCGGAGCCGAGCGAAGATGAGCCGCGGCCCGCAGCGCACGATCCTCGACCTCAGGGTGCGGCTCGACGACGCGCTCGCGAGCGGGCAGGCCGCCGTCGACCTCGCCGCGCAGGGCCCGGGCCCGCGCGGGGAGTTCCCGGGCATCTTCCGACGCATCCGCGAGGAGGGCGCGTCGCTCGACGCGCAGCTGCGACTGATGGAGAGCGAGATCGACCGATCCGTCCTCGCTGCCGAGCTCCCCGCCGCCGAGGAGCGCGTCGGCCAGGTCGAGGCGCTCGTCCGACGCATCCGCTCGGCCGTGGCATCCGCCCTCGCCGGAGCGAGCGACGACGGACTCACCGGCCTGCGCGCCGACGTCGACCGCGAGGTCGCCGCGCTCCGCGCGGGCGTCGAGGAGCTCCACGCGCTCAGCCTCCGCGACATCGCCGACGGGCATCTCCGACGGCCCGCCGCGTCCACGGTTCGCGACACCGCGGCCGTGCATCACAGCTCACCCGTTCGAGACAAGGGGAACCGATCATGAGCGACAACACCTCCCGGATGCGCACCATCTTCCGCAGCAAGACCACGAAGGCCCTCGACCGGATCGAGGACCCGCGCGACACCCTCGACGACAGCTACGACCAGCAGGTCAAGCTGCTGCACGAGGTGCGGCGCGCCGTCGCCGAGGTGGCCACCGCGAAGAAGCGCATCGAACTGCAGGGCCAGGAGATGGGCGGGCGCTACCAGCGCCTGGGCGCGCAGGCGCGCGATGCGCTGACGCAGGGGCACGAGGACCTCGCGCGCGCCGCGCTCGAGCGTCGGGCCCTGCTCGAGGGCGAGGTCGCGAAGCTGCAGGCGCAGTACACGTCGCTCGACAGGCAGGCGTCGCAGCTGCAGGAGCGGGAGCGCCGGCTGACCGACCAGATCGCGGCCTTCCGCGTCGAGAAGGAGACGATCAAGGCGACCTACACCGCGTCGGCGGCGCAGGTGCGCGCGAACGAGGCGGTCGCGGGGCTCAGCGCGAACATCGACGACATCGGCACGAGCCTCGACCGGGCGCGCGACCGGGTCGCGCAGATGCAGGCGCGTGCAGCCGCCACCGACGAGCTGCTGACGAGCGGGGTGCTCAAGGACCTCACGGCGGCGCCCGATGCCGACATCGAGCGGCAGCTGGCCGCGATCACGGCGCAGGCCGAGGTCGAGCGGCGCCTGCAGTCGATGCGGGATGCCACCGGGTCGGACGCGCCCGCCGCCGAGCGCGGCGATGAGGGGCCCGACGGCTGGCTGAGCATCGGGCAGGGCCCGGCGAGCTGAGGCTGGTCGGCCCGCCTGGCTCAGTCGGGCCCGGCGGCTCGGCCGTTCGCCTCG
>NZ_SDPL01000470.1 GCF_004135055.1 Agromyces binzhouensis
GTTCGGGTCGCCCCGCCGAGGCCAGGTCGCACGCGCCGAAGCAGGGCTCCGGCCAGTCCCGCGGCGGCCAGGCGGCAGGCGCGCAGCGCGGAGCATCCGCCCACGGGTCGCAGAAGCAGCCGCTCCGGGTCGGCAGCCTCGTCTCGCCCAACCGCAGCACCCGGACGAACCGGCGCGCCCAGGGCTGAGCACCGAACTCCTCGACGGCCCCGCACCCGACTCGGGTGGCGGGGCCGTCGTCGATTTCGCCCGTGGTGGCGGGCCGGGTTAGCCTGAGCCCCATGAGCACCGAAGTCGTTGCCGATGTCGTCATCCGCCCCATCCGTGATTCCGACGCCGAGGCGCTCGGCCGGGTCCACGCGCAGTGCTGGCACGAGGACTACGACCAGCTGGTGAGCGCGGCGACGCTCGAGAACCTCTCGCCGCGCCGGATGGCCGAGCTCTGGACCCACTGGATGAGTCAGGGCGACGAGTTCACGCACGTGGCCGCACTCGTCGACGGCGAGATCGTCGGCTTCGCCGGGGCGGGTCCCGCCCGCGACGAGGATGCTCCGCGCGAGCGCGAGCTGTTCTTCATCCACCTCCTCGACGCGCACCACGGCAAGGGCATCGGGCAGAAGCTGTTCGACGCGACCGTCGGCGAGGGCTCCGTCTACCTCTGGGTGCCGTCGGCCAACGAGCGCGCGGTCCACTTCTACGAGCGCAACGGCTTCACGGCCGACGGCGTCTCCCACGACGAGCCGTTCCTCGGCGAGAGCATCCACGAGGTGCGGTTGGTGCGCTGACGCGCAGCCCGTCACCAGAGGCGGCGCGGGCGGCATCCGCCTCGCGGCATCCGCTCAGTCGAGTGCGCCGACCGCGGCGAGCGCGCGACGCAGCAGTGCGCCGCGGCCGCCCTCCATCTCGGCACCGAACGCCTCGCTCGCCGCCTCGGCGGGCGAGACCCACGTGACTTCCAGCGCGTCCTGGCGCGGTTCGCACGTGCCCGTCACGGGCACGACGTAGGCGAGTGAGACGGCGTGCTGGCGCTCGTCGGTGAACGGCGAGATGCCCGGCATCGGGAAGTACTCGGCGACCGTCGCGGGCACCGGGCTCGCCGGCAGTTGCGGGAACGCCATCGGACCGAGGTCCTTCTCGAGGTGGCGGAACAGCGCGTCGCGGATCGTCTCGCCGTACATCACGCGCCCGGAGACGAGCGTGCGCGTCATCTCGCCGACCGCGTTCGCACGGAGGAGGACGCCCACCTCGGTGACCTGGCCGACGCCGTCGACGCGCACGGGCACCGCCTCGACGTACAGCAGCGGCAGGCGGCCGCGGATCTCGGCGAGCTCGAGGTCGGAGAGCCAGCCGGGATTGGCGGGAGGCTGGACGGCGGGTTCGTCGTCGGGATTCCAGTCCGGGTCCGGGGTGCGTACGGCCATGGGTCGATTCTGCCCCACGTGCCGCGAGAGCGCCGGGAACCGCGGCGCCGGCCGCGGGGGACGGGGCTCTCGCGCCGGGGTACGATGCCCGGATGCGGATCGACGACGAGGCGGTGATGTGGTCGGCATCGCCGGCCGACCGGGCCGGCCGGCCCCTCCTGGTGCTCCTCCACGGATACAACTCGCACGAGGGCGACCTGTTCGGCCTGAGCCCGTACCTGCCGCTCGAGCCCGCGATCGCCTCGCTCCGCGCCCCGATCTCGACCGGCTACGGCCACGCCTGGTTCCCGCTCCTCGCGCAGGGCGAGGAGTTCGCGATGACCGGTGCCGAGGAGGCGACGACCGCCGTGATCGAGTGGCTCGACCGCGTCGCGCCGGGCGAGGCATCCGTGGGCCTGCTCGGCTTCTCGCAGGGCGGGGCGATGGCGCTCGAGCTGCTGCGCCGAGCGCCCGAGCGGTTCGCGTTCGCGGTGAGCCTCGCCGGGTTCGCGCTGCCGGGCACGCGTGAGGGCGACGAGCGGATGGCGGAGCTCGCGCCGCCCGTCTTCTGGGGGCGCGGCACGGTCGACGAGGTGATCCCGTCGACGTCGGTGGTGCGCACGCAGGAGTGGCTGCCCGCGCACGCGTCGCTGGACCAGCGCGTGTACGAGGGCCTCGGCCACTCGGTGTCCGACCGCGAGATCGGCGACGTCCGGGCGTTCCTCGCGGCGCGCTACGCCGCCTGACCCGCGTCGGGACCCGTCACGTCGCGGCTGCCCGGCCTCGGGCCGCGGGCCTCAGGCCGCGGGCCCCGG
>NZ_SDPL01000471.1 GCF_004135055.1 Agromyces binzhouensis
GCCGCCGCCCGCACCGCCGCCGAAGCCGCCGCGACGGGCGTTCAGGGCGCGCGGCTGCGTGCCGCCGCGACTCGTCGCCATGCCGGGCGACTGCTTCCAGTCGATGAGCTCGTCGGGGATCTCCTGGAGGTAGCGGCTCGGCATCGCGACGGAGACCTCGCCGAACTGCGCGCGGCTCATGGCGAGCGAGAGGTACAGGCGCTTGCGCGCCCGCGTGATGCCGACGTAGAACAGGCGTCGCTCCTCGGCCGGACCGCCGGGTTCGGAGGCCGACATCTGGTGCGGCAGCAGCCCCTCCTCGATCCCGGTGAGGAACACCGCGTGGTACTCCAGGCCCTTCGCGGTGTGCAGGGTCATGAGCGAGACGGTGCCCGACGCGTCGTCGAGCTCGTCGGCGGCCGCGACGAGGGAGACCTGCGTCAGGAAGTCGACGAGGCTCGCCCCCGGGTTCTCGCGGTCAAAGTCCTTCGTCTGGGCGAGCAGCTCCTCGACGTTCTCGGCCCGCGTCTCGTCCTGCGGGTCGCGGCTCGTGCGGAGCGTCTCGACGAGCTTCGACCCCTCGATGAGGAACGCGAGCACGTCGGACACCTTCGACGCGCCCTCGTTCGTGCCCTCGTCGATGCCCTTCTGCGAGGGGACCAGCATCGCTGCGGCCGCGTCGAGCAGGTTCGCGAGGTCGAGGATCGCCTTCGTGACCTTCGGCCCCAGCCCCAGGCCGTCCGCCGCGCGCATCGCCTGCCGGAACGAGAGGTCGTTCTGCTCGGCGAAGCTCGCGATCGCGGTCTCGGTCGCCGGGCCGATGCCGCGCTTCGGCGTGTTCAGGATGCGGCGGATGGCGAGCTCGTCGAGCGGGTTCGCGACGGCGATGAGGTACGCCATCGCGTCCTTGATCTCGGCGCGCTCGTAGAACTTCGTGCCGCCGACCACGCGGTACGGCAGCGCCGACCGCACGAAGATCTCCTCCAGCGCGCGCGTCTGCGCGTTGGTGCGGTAGAACACGGCGATGTCGCGGTAGGCGACGCCCGCACGGTGCAGCGCCTCGATCTCGTCGGCCACGAACTGCGCCTCGTCGTGGGCCGAGTACCCCGTGTAGCCGGTGATCTTGTCGCCGTCGCCGTCGGCCGTCCAGAGCTTCTTGTCCTTGCGGTCGAAGTTGTTCGAGATGACCGCGTTCGCGGCCGAGAGGATGTTCTGCGTCGACCGGTAGTTCTGCTCGAGGAGCACGACCTTCGCGCCCGGGAAGTCGCGCTCGAACTCGACGATGTTGCGGATGTCGGCGCCGCGGAACGCGTAGATCGACTGGTCGGAGTCGCCGACGACCGTGAGGGATGCCCCGGGGATCGCGCCCGTGGCATCCGTCATGCCCCGCACGAGCACGCCGTGCTCGTCGAGCTCGGCGACGACGTCGGGCTCGACCGGCCGGGTGAGTTCGCGGATCAGCGCGTACTGCGCGTGGTTCGTGTCCTGGTACTCGTCGACGAGGATGTGCCGGAACCGCCGCTGGTACAGCGCCGCGACCCTCGGGAACGCGCGGAACAGGTAGACGGTCTCGCTGATGAGGTCGTCGAAGTCGAGCGCGCTCGCGTCGCGCAGCCGCCTGGTGTACTGGCGGAAGATCTCGAGGAACATGACGTCGTTCGGATCGTTCGTGTTGACGTTCCGCGCGTACGTCTCGACGTCGCTCAACTCGTTCTTGAGCTTCGAGATCTTCGCCTGCGCGCTCGCGGGCGTGAAGCCGAGCGTGTCGGCGTCGAGCTCCTTGATGATGCGCTTCAGGATGGTGCGCTGGTCGGCCGAGTCGTAGATCGTGAACGTCGAGCTCAGCCCGATGACCTCGGCCTCGCGGCGGAGGATGCGCACGCACGCCGAGTGGAACGTCGAGATCCACATGCCGCCCGCGGCCTCGCCGAGCAGCGCCTCGACGCGCTCGCGCATCTCGGCGGCGGCCTTGTTCGTGAACGTGATCGCGAGGATCTGGCTCGGCCACGCCTCGCGGCCGTCGATGAGGCTCGCGATGCGGTGCGTGAGCACGCGCGTCTTGCCCGACCCTGCGCCTGCCACGATCAGCAGCGCCTGACCGCGGTACTCGACCGCCTCGCGCTGCTGCGGGTTGAGCCCGGCGGTCAGTCGATCGGATGCCGCGTGGCCGGCGCCGCGGGCCTCGTCGGCGTGCTCGCGGTCGGCCGCGCCGGGCGCCTCGCGCCA
>NZ_SDPL01000472.1 GCF_004135055.1 Agromyces binzhouensis
GTGAGGACCGCGCGGGCCGCTCGCGGCGGAGACGCGGCCGAGTCGATCGCCCGGGGCGCCGGATCGTGACCGCGTCGATCGGAGCGCTGCAGCTCGCCGATTGGCGCCGGCACGTGTTCGCGCTGTACGCGGGCGTCCGGCACCTGAGCGTGCACGACCCGGCGGCGGGGCACGAGCTGTGGCGCTCGGGCCGCGACGAGCTGTTCGCGGGGCATCCGCAGTCGCCGCTGCTGCCCGACGACCGGGCGGGCTTCACCGGACTCGACATCGCGCCCTACGACCCCGACTGGCGGTTCGAACTCGACGTGCGCCGGCCCGACGAACCGCAGCGGATGGTGGTCGACAGCTCGACCGACGGCAAGATCCCGTTCTCGCTGGTCGGAACGGTGCGGCTGCCCTACCTCGGCACGCTCGACGTGTGGCGGCTCGCCGCGTACGGCGGCGGGCTGTTCCTGCCGGTCAAGGACGGCCTCGCGGGCATGCCCGGCGGCACCTACGGCGGCGGCCGCTACCTGCTCGACACCGTCAAGGGCGCCGACCTCGGCTCGGCCGGCGACGACGACAGCCTCGTGGTCGACTTCAACTTCGCGTACAACCCGTCGTGCGCGTACGACCCGTCGTGGTCGTGCCCGCTCGCGCCTCCGGGGAACACGCTCCGCGAGCCCGTGCCGGTCGGCGAGCGGATGCCGCGCTGAGTGCTCGCACAGCCTTCCGGATCCACCTCCTGCTATGGTTGGCGTCGGCGAGCGCGATGAACGCGCCGCCTGCGTCGTAGACACGCTTCCGGGCCTCGAGCCCGTTGACTTCATACGGCGAACGGATTCGCCGCCCGGCGTCTTCGCCACCACCCACCGCCGGGTCCATCCGCCGCTGCCGCATCGTGCACCGGTGCATCCGGCCGTGCCCTCCCGAAACGGACCCCCTTGACCGACATCACCTTCGGCGCGCTCGGCGTGCCCGCACCCCTCGTCGCCGCCCTCGCGGCGGACGGGAAGACCACCGCCTTCCCCATCCAGGCCGACACCCTGCCCGACACGCTCGCCGGACGCGACGTCCTCGGCCGCGGCAAGACCGGCTCCGGCAAGACCATCGCGTTCGCGCTGCCCATGGTCGCGCGCCTCGGCACGACCCTCGCCGGCGGCCGTCGCCGCGCCGGTCGGCCCCTCGGCCTCGTGCTCGCCCCCACCCGCGAGCTCGCCACCCAGATCACGGCGACCATCGAGCCCCTCGCCGCCGCCTACGGCCTGAAGGCGACGACCATCTTCGGCGGCATCAGCCAGAAGCGCCAGACCGACGCGCTCCGCGCGGGCGTCGACATCGTCGTGGCCACGCCGGGTCGCCTCGAGGACCTCATGAAGCAGGGCTTCGCCCACCTCGACGCGGTCGAGATCACGGTGCTCGACGAGGCCGACCACATGGCCGACCTCGGCTTCCTGCCGGTCGTGACGCGCATCCTCGACAAGACCCCGTCGGGCGGGCAGCGCCTGCTCTTCTCGGCGACGCTCGACAACGGCGTGGACCGACTCGTGAAGCGCTACCTGCAGAACGAGGTGCTCCACTCGGTCGACGAGGTGCACTCGCCCGTCGCCGCGATGACCCACCACGTGTTCCAGGTCCCCGACACCGACGCCAAGCACGAGCTCGTGAAGACCCTCGCGTCGGGCACCGGACGCCGCATCCTGTTCATGCGCACCAAGCACCACGCGAAGAAGCTCGCGAAGAAGCTCACCGAGCAGGGCATCCCCGCGGTCGACCTGCACGGCAACCTCTCGCAGCCGCAGCGCGACCGCAACCTGGCCGCGTTCGGCGACGGCTCGGTCAAGGTCATGGTGGCCACGGACGTCGCCGCGCGCGGCGTGCACGTCGACGACATCGAGCTCGTCATCCACGTCGACCCGCCGACCGAGCACAAGGCGTACCTGCACCGTTCGGGCCGCACCGCGCGTGCCGGCAGCGAGGGCGACGTCGTGACGATCGCACTGCCCGCCCAGATGGACGACCTCGGCAAGCTCCTCCGCAAGGCGGAGATCCGCGTGACGCCCGAGAAGGTCGTGCCGACCACCCCCAACGTCGTCGCGCTCGTCGGCGAGGTCGCCCCGTACGTCAAGCCCGCGCCGCGCGACGCGAAGCCGCAGCAGGGCGGTGGCCGCTCGCAGGGCGCGAACGCGCAGCGCAAGCGCGCCGCACGCGACGACCGGGC
>NZ_SDPL01000473.1 GCF_004135055.1 Agromyces binzhouensis
AGCAGCGACCGGCGGGCGGCGTCGGCCGCGATGCCGTAGTGCTCCTCGGCGGCCGCGATCCGAAGCAGCAGGTACGGCGGGACGATGCCCGCGCGGGCGCGGGACTCGCGCGGAGCGGGCGGCTGCGGCATCCGGGTCATGCGTCGATGCTGGCACGCGCCGCCGACAGGGCGTCGCGCCCCGCCGGGGAGCCCCGGACGCGGCATCCGCGTGAGGGCCGGATCGGGCGCGCATGCGAAGCTTGGGGGGTGACCGCCGTCGTCGCCACCCCCTCCGAGGTGCGCACCCACCCCATCGCCCTCATCCCGGCTGCGCTCGTGTGCTCGGCCGCGGTACTGCTGTTCGGGTTCCAACTGCGCCTTCCCGGGTACGCGATGCTCGTCGTCGGCCTGTTCGTGGCGTGGCTCGTCGACCGGTCCGGCCGGACGGAGCGACTGCTGCCCGACCTGGCGCTCATCGCGATCGGGCAGGCGATCATCTCGACCATGTCGCTCGAGGCGCAGCTCTCGGACGAGGCGATGGTGCGCTTCACGGTCGTGTTGGGGCTCGCCGTCCTGGTCCCGTTCCTGATCTCGCGGTTCCTCTACCGCGAGCGGACCATCCGCTTCCCGTGGCGCACCGGTCGGCGGTGGACGCGGACGCAGTGGCTCTACCTGGTCTTCGTGACGCTCGCCGGATGGCTCATCCTGCCCTTCTACTTCATCACCTCGGGCGTGTACCAGAACTGGCCGACCGTGACCGAGCCGAACGAGATCGCGCGCCTCTTCGTCGGCGTGAACGCGGTCGGCACGTGGGACGAGCTGTTCTTCATCTGCACGGTGTTCGCGCTGCTGCGACGGCACTTCCCGACGTGGCAGGCGAACCTGCTGCAGGCGATCGTCTTCGTCTCGTTCCTCTGGGAGCTGGGCTACCAGTCGTGGGGTCCGCTGCTGACGATCCCGTTCGCCCTGATCCAGGGCTACACGTTCAAGCTCACCAAGTCCCTGACGTACGTGCTCGTCGTGCACCTGCTGTTCGACGCGATCGTGTTCTGCGTGATCGTGTACGCGCACAACGGCTGGCCGGCGATCTTCCCGCTGGTTCCGGCCGGGTAGGCGGGAACGTCCCCCCGGTTCAGGACTGCTTCGCCGGCACCATCGAGCGCACCGCGCCCGCTCCGAGCGCGAGCGTGCCGGCGACGGCGGATGCGCAGACCGCCCACTCGAGCGGCCCCGGCGCCCGGGGCGGCGTCTCGAACACGTCGCCGGTGCTGCTGCGATAGACCGCGGCATCCGCCCCGACGGCGAGGTCGTCGCTGCGCACGTCGGCGGTGGTCCCGTCGGGCAGTTCGACGATCACGAACCGGAACGGCGCGTACCGGCTGCCGCGTCGGTCGGCGACGAGGCGTTCCTCCGTGCGTTCGCCGACGACGATCGCCGCGACCGGCGAGGTCGACGTGATCGCCCGGGACGTGGTCTCGCCGATGGCGGAGACGGCGAATGCACCGAGCGCGATGGCGCCGATCGCGAGCACCACGGCGGTGAGCCGGCGCGGCGGGTAGCCCGCGCGCACGGGGGTTCGTCGGACGTCGGCCATGGGGATCGCGATCCTTCGGGTGACTCGCCTCCATCGTCCCACGCCGGGCGTGGTCGTGGCGGCCCCCTTCCGTGGTGCCGGTGGATAGGCTCGCGCCATGCGTGCGGTGCGGTACGAGCGGTACGGCGGTCCGGATCGGCTGCGGCCGGTCGACGCGGCGGTCCCGGTTCCCGGTCCGGGCCAGGTGCTCGTGAAGGTCTCCGCGTCATCGGTCAACTCATGGGACTGGGACCTGCTCCGCGGCTCGGCGCTCGCGCGCATCGGCGCGGCGCGCCGGCCGGCGCATCCGGTCCTGGGGGCGGATGTCTCGGGCGAGGTCGTCGCGGTCGGCCCCGGGAGCGACGGTTCGGCCGGGCTCGTCGTCGGCGATGCGGTCTGGGGCGATCTCTCCGCGGCCGGATGGGCCGGGTTCGCCGAGTTCGTCGCGACGGATGCCGGCGCGCTCCGCCGACGGCCGGCGGGCGTGGATCCGATCGAGGCGGCGGCGATCCCGCAGGCAGGAGGGTTGGCCTGGCAGTCGCTCGTCGACGTGGCGGCGCTGCGCGCTGGCGAGCGGGTGCTCGTCGGACTGAGCCTCGGCGGGTACCTGTCGA
>NZ_SDPL01000474.1 GCF_004135055.1 Agromyces binzhouensis
ACCGACGGTCCGCGACGCGGCAGAGGAGGAACCGCCGCCCGGGCCGCGTTCGTTCTGGTGACCCGACGGGCTCGCCCGGCCGTGCGGCGCGCGACCGCGGGCGCCGCCGCGTAGTCCACGGGGCGAGGCATCCGTCAATGCCCTTCCGACCGCCGCGCCGCGCCGGTAGCGTGGCGACATGGCTGATTTCGTGCTCGAGCTCGCAGACAAGGTCGCCGGAGTCGGCGTCCGCACCTCCTACGCCGACAAGGTCGAGATCGGCGGTGCCGAGGTCGTGCCGGTCGCGCTCGGCGCCTACGGCTTCGGTGGGGGCGCCGGCACCGACGACGAGCAGAACGAGGGGTCGGGCGGCGGTGGCGGCGGCTGGTCGGTTCCGCTCGGGGCGTACGTCGGCCGCGGCGGCGACGTCCGGTTCGAGCCGAACGTGCTGGGCCTGCTCATCGTGACGATCCCGCTCGTCGTGGTGACCGGCAAGGCGCTTCGGATGGTGATCCGCGCGCTGAAGAAGTAGGCCCGCACCGCGACATCCGCACGAGCGGTCGCCCGGCGTCACCGACGACGCAGGCGGCGCCCGGCGCGCGTATACTCGTCGTCGAACACGGGAGTCCGGTGAGCCGGGCTGAGAGGAAGGTTCTCCAACCTTCGACCGTCGAACCTGATCTGGGTCATGCCAGCGCAGGGAGGGCATCCAATCTCATTTCCCGTGCCGCTTTCCACGAGACGAAAGGGCACGACAGTGCACGAGACATCCACCGACCAGACCCCCACGGCCGGCTCGAACGGCGCGCGTGAGGGCGCGGCGCCCCGCAGCACCCGCTGGCGGGTCGTCGACATCGTCGTCGCGAGCGTGATCGGCGTCGCGACGGGGCTGGTCTTCCTCTTCTGGAACAACGTCGGCTACGCCTGGTTCAGCGCCGCCGACGCGCTCACGCCGGGGCTCGGCGGCATCGCCGTCGGCATCTGGCTGATCGGCGGCGTGCTCGGCGGGCTCATCATCCGCAAGCCCGGCGCGGCGCTCTACGTCGAACTCCTCGCCGCGATCGTGTCGGCGCTCGTCGGCAACCAGTGGGGAATCGAGACGATCTACTCCGGCCTCGCGCAGGGACTCGGCGCCGAGCTGGTCTTCCTCGCGACCGGCTACCGACGGTTCGGCGTCGTCACCGCGATGCTCGCGGGTGCGGCGGCGGGTGCCGCGGCGTGGGTGCTCGAGCTGTTCCTCTCCGGCAACCTGCAGAAGTCGGCCGAGTTCCTCGCCCTCTACTTCGGCACCGTCGTGGTCTCCGGAGCAGTCCTCGCCGGCCTCCTCGGCTGGATCGTGGTCCGCGCGCTCGCAGCGACCGGCGCGCTCAGCCGATTCGGGGCCGGACGGGACGTCGCCGGGCGGGTCTGACCCGTGGACCGCACACCGGGAGCCGCCGGTCCCGCCCGCGTGGACGCCACGGGGTGGGGCTGGCGGCATGCCGGCCGCCGTCGCCCGGCGGTGCAGGACCTCGACCTCCGGATCCACGCGGGGGAGCGGGTGCTGCTGCTCGGTCCGTCCGGATCGGGAAAGTCGACCCTGCTGCACGCCCTCGCGGGCGTCCTCGGCGGCGACGACGAGGGCGAGCACCACGGTCGGCTGCTCCTCGACGGCCGCTCGCCCGCGGATGCGCGCGGGCGGGCGGGCCTCGTGCTCCAGGACCCGGATTCGCAGGTGATCCTCGCGCGGGTCGGCGACGACGTGGCGTTCGGCTGCGAGAACCTCGGCATCCCGAGGGAGGAGACCTGGCGACGCGTGCGCGACGCGATCGACGCGGTCGGCCTCGACCTGCCGCTCTCGCATCCGACGTCGCGCCTGTCGGGCGGGCAGAAGCAGCGGCTGGCGCTCGCCGGGGCGCTCGCGATGCGCCCGGGCCTGCTGCTCCTCGACGAGCCCACGGCGAACCTCGATCCCCGCGGCGTCGCCGAGGTGCGCGAGGCGGTCGCTCGCGTGCTGGATCGGACCGGCGCGACGCTCGTCGTGGTCGAGCACCGGGTCAACGTCTGGCTCGACCTCGTCGACCGGGTCGTGGTGCTCGGCGCCGACGGCCGGCTGCTCGCCGACGGCCCGCCATCGGTCGTGCTCGACGAGCGGGGCGAGGCGCTCGCGGCGGCCGGCGTGTGGGTTCCGGGCGTCCCGCTCGACGT
>NZ_SDPL01000475.1 GCF_004135055.1 Agromyces binzhouensis
GGCGACCCCGGGCTCATCACCCTGCGCGGCCTCCGCGCCCTCGAGGCGGCCGACGTGATCGTCGCCGACCGCCTCGGCGCGCGCGCCGTGCTCGACGGGCTCGCCGCCGAGGGCGTGCAGCTCTCGGCCGAGGTCGTCGACGTCGGAAAGCTGCCCGGCCACCACGCGGTGCCGCAGGACGCCATCAACGAGCTGCTCGTCACGCTCGCGCAGGGCGGCAGGCGGGTCGTCCGCCTCAAGGGCGGGGACCCCTACGTCTTCGGTCGCGGCGGCGAGGAGCTCGCGTACTGCCGCGAGCGCGGCGTCGACGTCGAGGTCGTGCCGGGCATCACGAGCGCCGTCTCGGTGCCCGCGATCGCCGGCATCCCGCTCACGCACCGCGGGCTCGCGACGACGTTCACGGTCGTCACGGGCCACGACCAGATCCGCGCGCTGGGTGGCGGACGCGACCACACGGTCGTGCTGCTCATGGGCGTCGGAACGCTCGCGAACTCCGCGATCACGCTCGCCCGCGGCGAGCGCGGGAGCGAGTGCCCCGTCGCGATCGTGGAGGATGGGTACGGCCCTCGCCAACGAGTGACGATCGGCACGCTCGACACGATCGCCCACCAGGCGGCGGTGCGGGGCGTGCGGTCGCCCGCGGTCGTGGTGGTCGGCGACGTCGTGCGGCTGAGCCCGTACGCGCCCGCCGAGCTCGCGGCATCCGCCCTCACGGCGCCGCCGGCCATCGACTGACCCGCCGTCCACCCCGTCCCGTCCAGCCCTTCCCCTGCACTCCTCCGAAAGGCCATGCCCCCATGACCCTCTCCCTCCGTGTCGCGATCGTCGGCGCCGGCCCCGCCGGCATCTACGCGGGCAACATCCTCCGCCGCCAGGTCGACGAGGCCGGCGGCGAGGTCGCGATCGACCTGTTCGAGTCGCTGCCCGCGCCGTACGGCCTGATCCGCTACGGCGTCGCGCCCGACCACCCGCGCATCAAGGGCATCGTGAACTCGCTGCACGAGATGCTCGACGAGGGCACGATCCGCCTCATCGGCAACGTCGAGGTGGGCCGCGACGTCACGGTCGACGAGCTGCGCGAGCGCTACGACGCCGTGATCTTCGCGACGGGCGCCCTGAAGGACGCTCCGCTCGAGATCCCCGGCATCGACCTGCCCGGCTCGTACGGCGCGGCCGACCTCGTGGCCTGGTACGACGGGCACCCCGACGTGCCGCGCGACTGGCCGCTCGAGGCCGAGTCGATCGCGGTGATCGGCAACGGCAACGTGGCGCTCGACGTGGCGCGGGTGCTCGCGAAGCACCCGGCCGACCTGCTCTCGACCGACATCCCGGCGAACGTGCACGCGGGGCTGCTGGCCTCGCCCGTGACCGACGTGCACGTGTTCGGCCGTCGCGGGCCGTCGCAGGTGAAGTTCACGCCGATCGAGCTGCGCGAGCTGGGCGAGGTGCCCGACGTCGACATCGTCGTGTACGACGACGACTTCGCGCGGGCCGAGGGCGACGAGCACGCCGCGCACCTGCTCGCGACGAACAACCAGGTCAAGGTGATGACGCGCACGCTCAACGGATGGCGCAAGCCCTCCGACTGGGAGCCGACCGCGTCGCGCCGACTGCACCTGCACTTCTTCCACTCGCCCGTCGAGGTGCTCGGCACCGACGCCGTCGAGGGCGTGCGCTTCGAGCGCACCCGTCCGGTCGGCGACGGCTCGGTCGTCGGCACGGGCGAGTTCGTCGACGTGCCCGTGCAGGCCGTGTACCGCGCGGTCGGCTACGCGAGCTCGCCGATCGCGGGCGTGCCGTTCGACGAGTCGGCGCGCGTGATCCCCAACGACGGCGGCCGGGTGACGGATGCCTCCGGCGCCCCCGTCGCCGGCGTCTACGCCACCGGCTGGATCAAGCGCGGCCCCGTCGGGCTCATCGGGCACACCAAGGGCGACGCCCTCGAGACGATCACGAACCTGGTGGCCGACGCGCGCGCGGGCGTGCTCGCGTCGCCCGGGGTCGCACCGACGGTCGATGCGGCCGAGGGCGACGAGGTGCTCGAGCTGCTCGAGGCCCGCGGCATCCGCTTCACGACCTGGGCCGGATGGCTCGCGCTCGACGCGCACGAGCGCTCGCTCGGCGAGGCGTTCGAGGGTCCGGTCGCGCGCGAGCGCGTGAAGGTCG
>NZ_SDPL01000476.1 GCF_004135055.1 Agromyces binzhouensis
ACGCGGTCGGCGATCTCGGTGCGCACGCGCCGCTGGCGCTGTGGGTACGCGGTCGCCCGGCGGCGCTCACCGAGTCGCCCTCCGTCGCACTCGTCGGCGCGCGAGCTGCGACGGGGTACGGCGAGCACGTCGCGATCGAGGCGTCGGCCGGGCTCGTCGACCGCGGGTTCGCCGTCGTCTCGGGCGGTGCGTACGGCATCGACGGAACGGCGCACCGGTCGGCTCTCGCCGCCGGGGGGACCACGGTCGCCTTCCTCGCGGGCGGCGTCGACCGCTTCTATCCGGCCGGTCACGAGACGCTCCTCGGCCGAGTCGTCGAGACCGGCGCGGTCGTCTCCGAGCTCGCGTGCGGCGCAGCACCGACGCGTTGGCGGTTCCTCCAGCGGAACAGGTTGATCGCGGCCGCAGCCGGGGCGACGGTCGTGCTCGAAGCGGGCATGCGATCCGGGTCGCTGAACACCGCGGGTCACGCGGCGGCGCTCGGCCGCCCGCTCGGCGCCGTGCCCGGACCGGTCACGAGCCCGGCGTCGGCCGGTTGCCATCGCCTGCTCCGCGAGTTCGATGCGGTCTGCGTGACGGATGCCGCGCAGATGGCGGAGCTCGTCATTGGCGCCGGCGTCGGACTCGCCGACGGCCACGGCGCCGCGGTCGACGGCCCCGCGCCCGGAGCGCAGGTCGCGCTCGAGGGGCTGACCTCGGCAGAACGGCGGGTGCTCGATGCCCTCGCGGTCCGCCGCGTACGCACCATCGCCGAGCTCGTCCGATCGACCGGGCTGGCTCCGGGGGCCGTCATGGGTGCGCTCGGCGCGATGGACGCGACGGGCCTCGCGGCCCGGTCCGGCGAGGGTTGGGTTCGCCGACCCCCCGATTGAGGCTCGGCTTCACGTGGACGGTGGTTCTAGGCTGGCCGCGGAGGCAGACATGGATCATCCTCGGCTCGGCAGGTACCCCGCGGCACGACACGTGATCGCGCACCTCAGTGACACGCACCTCCTCGAGGGCGGTGCGCGACTCGGCGGGCGCGCCGACACCGTCACCCAGCTCGAACGCGCGTCGGAGCAGATCGCGCGCATGGCGGGCGGACTCGACGCGATCCTCGTCAGCGGGGACATCGCCGACCTCGGCGAGGACGACGCCTATCGTCGCGTCCGTGCCGCGCTCGACCCCGTCGCCGCGGCGACCGGCGCCCGCCTGATCTGGGTCATGGGCAACCACGACGAGCGCGCTCCATTCCGACGGGTGCTGCTCGACGACGACAGCGGGGACGAGAGCCCGGTGAACCAGGTCATCGACATCGACGGACTGCGCATCGTCGCCGTCGATTCGAGCGTGCCCGGCTACCACCACGGCATCCTCGAAGCCGAGACGCTGGACTGGCTCGACGCCGTGCTCGCGGAGCCCGCACCGAACGGGACGATCGTCGCGCTGCACCACGCCCCCATCGCGACCCCCCTGGCGCTGATGGACGTCCTCGAGCTCCGACGTCAGGACGAGTTCGCCGAGGTCCTCCGGGACCGCGATGTCCGCGCCATCCTCGGCGGGCACCTCCACTATCCGACGCAGGGCACCTTCGCCGGGATCCCCGTCTCCGTGGCCGGTTCGCTCGCCTACACGATGGATCTCTCCGCGCCCGCGCGGCACCTCGTCGGCATCGATGGGGGAAGGTCCTTCTCGCTCGTGCACTGCTTCGACGACGCCGTCGTCACCTCGGTGGTCCCCGTCGGGACGTTCGGCGAGATCACCAGCTTCGGCGAGCAGTTCCTCGCCGAGGTCGAAGCCCTCGACGAGGAAGGGCGGCTCGACCGCTTCTCGCGGAAGCGGGAATGGGTGACGGATGGCTGATCCGGCGGAGGGCGGCCCGTCGGGCACCCGGATGCGCACCGCCGTCCGCCCGACGCGGATGGACGACGCCGTCGACGCGTACCTCGGGCACGTTCGCCTCGAGCGCGGCTACTCGGAGCACACGGTCGCCGCCTACGCGTCCGATCTCGCCGACCTGACGCGATTCGCGGAGGCGCGGTCCGTCGACGGCGTCGACGGCGTCGACCTCGACCTGCTGCGCGACTGGCTGTGGGAGGCGACCGAGCGCGGCCTCGCCCGCGCCACCGTGGCGCGCCGCGCGGCATCCGCCCGGGGGCTCTGCGCCTGGCTCGAACGC
>NZ_SDPL01000477.1 GCF_004135055.1 Agromyces binzhouensis
GGCGAGGCGGCCTCGGCCCTCCCCGGCGGCACGCCGATGGCCGCCGTCGGGCCGGGCGACGTGCTCGTCGCGATCGTCGAGCGCCGCGGGCCGCAGCTCAAGGTCGTCACCGGGTTCCCCGCCGAGGAGGGCGCATGATCGAGTGGTTCGCCTACGCGCAGATCGCGGTGGCGGTCGTCGCCGGCCTGCTGGGCATCGTGCTCGGGCTCGCCGGCCGGGTGCCGAACGACCTCGTCCTCGGATCGCTCGCGCTCGTCGAACTGCTGCTCATCGGCCAGGTCGTCACGGCGCTCGTCGCCCCCGCCGTCGGCAACCCGCCGACGGGCAGCCTGCTGGAGTTCTGGGTCTACCTCGTCAGCGCCGTGCTGCTGCCGCCTGCGGCGGCGCTCTGGGCCCTCATCGACCGGGGCCGCTGGGCGACCGTCGTGTGCGGCGTCGCGGCGCTCGCGGTCGCGGTCATGGTCTACCGCATGCTGCAGATCTGGACCGTGCAGCAGGCGTGAGGCTCGGTCTGGGAGAATCGAAGACGACATGAACGAGACATCCACCGCCCCTGCCGACGCGCGTCGCCGGGGGCGACTCAGCGGCATCGGCCGGGTGCTCGTCGCCGTCTACGGCGTGCTCGCGCTCGCGGCGACCGGGCGCTCGCTGGTGCAGATCATCGAGAAGTTCGACGAGGCGCCCGTCGCCTACGCGCTCTCCGCGCTCGCCGCCGTCGTCTACATCCTCGCGACGGTCGCACTCGTCATGCCCGGTCGCGCGTGGTACCGGGTCGCCTGGGCGACGATCGTCTTCGAGTTCACGGGCGTGATCGTGGTGGGGCTGCTGAGCGTCCTCCGTCCCGACCTGTTCCCGCACGACACGGTGTGGTCGTGGTTCGGCCGCGGGTACCTGTTCATCCCGCTCGTGCTGCCGCCGCTCGGCATGTGGTGGCTCGCGCGCCATCCGGTGCAGGATGCCGGGGCCGACGCCCGCGGCGACGCGCCGCGGACCGCGGTCGACGCCGAGGGGCGCGCGTGAGGACGTTCGCGGGGATCGAGTCGGTCCCCGCCCACTACGGTCCGTCCGCCGTGACGATCGGCAAGTTCGACGGCGTGCACCAGGGGCATCGCGCCGTGATCGCGAAGCTGCGCGAGATCGCCGAGTCGCGACACCTCGAGGCGGTGGCGATCACGTTCGACCGCCATCCTGCGGCCTTCCATGCGCCCGACCGCTGTCCGCCGCAGCTCGTGAGCACGCGGCAGAAGCTCGAGCTGCTCGCGACGACCGGCCTCGACGCGACGGTGCTGCTGCACTACGACGGCGCGCTCGCCTCGAACTCCGCCGAGGCGTTCGTGCGCCGATTCCTGGTCGACGCGCTCGATGCGCGGTTGCTGCTCGTCGGCCACGACTTCCGGTACGGCGCGGGCAACGAGGGCGACGTCGCGCTCCTCCGTCGCCAGGGCCTGGAGCACGGCTTCGACGTGATCGTCGTCGAGGACGTGGTGCCCGAGGGAGGCCGCCGCGTGTCCTCGACCTGGATCCGCGAGCTGCTCGAGGCGGGCGACGTCGAGCACGCCGCCGAGCTGCTCGGCCACGTGCCGACCGTGAGCGGGATCGTGGTGCACGGCTTCAAGCGCGGTCGCGAGCTCGGCTACCCGACGGCCAACCTCGCGCTCGACTCCGAGGGCTTCGTCCCGGGCGACGGCGTCTACGCGGGCTGGCTCATCGACGGCGGGGTGCGGTACCCCGCCGCGATCTCGGTCGGCGACAATCCCACCTTCGAAGGGGTGCCCAAGAAGCAGGTCGAGGCCTACGTGCTCGATCGCGACCTCGACCTCTACGACCACGTGGTCGGCGTCGAGTTCGCCCACCGCATCCGCGGCATGGAGAAGTTCGACGGCATCGACGCGCTCGTCGTCCAGATGGGCCGCGACGTCGACACGGCACGCGAGCTCGTCGGCTGAGGCCGGTCGGCGCCGGGCCGCCGCACCGCTAGGGCTGCGGGGTCGGCCGATCGCGGTCGGTCGGCGGGTGCGGCGCCACGGTCCCGATGCCCGTGAGGAACCGCAGCATCCCGTTCGCCGTGTCGACGAGCGGACTGCCGTGGCCGAACTCCCACGCGGCATCCGTCGCCCGGAGCGTGTGCCCCGCGATCACGGCGCGGATCTCGGTCGG
>NZ_SDPL01000478.1 GCF_004135055.1 Agromyces binzhouensis
TCCGCCGAGATCGCGGCCCGCGAGCCGCGACTGCTGGCCGCGGTCGCCCTGCACCCGAACGAGGCGCCCGAGCTCGCCGCCCGCGGCGAACTGGATGCGGCGATCGCGGTGATCGACGAACTCGCCGCGCAGGCGCGCGTGCGGGCCGTCGGCGAGACCGGCCTCGACTTCTACCGCACCGGCGACGACGGCCGCGAGGCGCAGTTCCGCTCGTTCGAGGCGCACATCGAGATCGCCAAGCGCCACGGCATCGCGCTGCAGATCCACGACCGCGACGCGCACGACGAGGTGGTGGCGACGCTGCGCCGGGCCGGCGCCCCCGACACGACGATCTTCCACTGCTTCTCGGGCGGCCGGGAGCTCGCCCGGCTCGCGGGCGACGCCGGCTGGTACTGCTCGTTCGCCGGCAACGTGACCTTCAAGAACGCCGAGAACCTGCGCGACGCCCTGCGGGCCGTGCCGCGCGACCGGATCCTCGTCGAGACCGACGCACCGTACCTCACCCCGGTGCCGTTGCGCGGGCGGCCGAACGCGCCGTACCTCGTGCCGCACACCATGCGGTTCATGGCCGACACGCTCGGTGCCGACCTCGACGAGCTGTGCGCCCAGGTCGCCGCGAACACCGAGCGCGCGTACGGCTCGTGGGCCGACGGGCTCGAGGCGGGTTCCGCGTGACGCGGCGTGCCGCGCGCGCGGGCGTCGCCGGCTGCCGGAGCATCGTGAGGGTGCGGGGGAGCAGGGCGTGAACGCGCATCGACATGAGGCCGACGGCGGCGGCGTCGTCACGCCGCGCCTGCTCGGACCGGCCGAGATCCGCGACCTCGCCGAACTGCTCGACGTCACGCCGACGAAGAAGCTCGGCCAGAACTTCGTGCACGACGCCAACACGGTCCGCCGCATCGTGCAGACCGCCGGCGTGCAGCGCGGCGAGACCGTGCTCGAGATCGGTCCCGGGCTCGGGTCGCTCACGCTCGGGCTCCTCGAAGCCGGAGCCCGGGTGATCGCGGTCGAGATCGACGCGCGCCTCGCGGCCCAGCTCCCGCACACGGTCAGCGTCATGCAGCCGGGCACGTCGCTCACGGTCGTCCGCGAGGACGCCTTGCGCGTGACCGACCTGCCGGGCGAACCGACGCGGCTCGTCGCGAACCTCCCGTACAACGTCTCGGTTCCGGTGCTGCTGCACCTGCTCGAGCACTTCCCGTCGCTCACCTCGGGCATCGTCATGGTGCAGGCCGAGGTCGGCCACCGGCTCGCCGCCGAGCCCGGCTCGAAGGTCTACGGCGGCCCGAGCGTCAAGGCGAGCTGGTACGGCGACTGGCGCACGGCCGGCCAGGTGTCGCGCATGGTGTTCTGGCCGGTGCCGAACGTCGACTCCGTGCTCGTCGGATTCGAGCGCGGCGAGGCCCCCGGCGATCCGCCCGGCACGGAGGCGGAGCGGCGGGTCGTGTTCGCGATCGTCGACGCCGCGTTCCAGCAGCGGCGCAAGATGCTCCGCCAGTCGCTGTCGGGCGTGCTCGGTGGGTCCGCCGCCACGGCGAGCGCCGTGCTCGAGCGCGCGGGCGTCGACCCCCAGGCGCGCGGCGAGCAGCTGACCGTCGAGGACTTCCTGCGGATCGCGCGGGCCGCGGCATCCGTCGCCTGACCTCGCACACCGGGTGCGGTGCCGGTCTTCGGCCCCCGAAGTGGCCCTCGGCGCTGCGCGATCGGCCCGCCCGCGTCGGCTAGCGTGGTGCCATGGTGTTCCCGGCGACCGACGCGGCAGTGCACGTCCGAGCCCCCGGGAAGATCAACCTCTTCATGCGGGTCGGAGCCCTCGACGACGACGGCTACCACGACGTCGCGACCGCGTACCAGGCCGTGTCGCTCTACGAGGACATCCGCGCGTGGCCCGACGACGAGTTCTCGGTCGCGTTCGGCGGATCGGTCGACACCTCCGGCCTGCCGACGGATGCCTCGAACCTCGCGCTCCGCGCCGCGAAGCTGCTCGCCCGCCACGCCGGCGTGCCCGGAGGGGTGCGCCTCGAGATCGACAAGCACGTCCCGATCGCGGGCGGCATGGGCGGCGGGTCGGCGGATGCCGCGGGCACGCTCGTCGCGTGCGACGCGCTCTGGGGCACGGCGCTGCCGAAGGAGGAGCTGCACGCGCT
>NZ_SDPL01000479.1 GCF_004135055.1 Agromyces binzhouensis
TCGCCGGCGGCGGGCTGCTCGGGCTCGAGGCCGCGGGCGGCCTCGCGAAGCTCGGCGCGGACGCCGCGATCGTCCACTCCGGATCATGGCTCATGTCGGCGCAGCTCGACGAGGGCGCCGGGCGCGCGCTCGGGCGCATCATCGCCGCACAGGGCATCGACCTGCACCTCGGGGTCCGCCCCGCGAGGGTGCTCACCGGCAGCGGCGGCGTCGTGGGGGTGGAGCTCACCGACGACCGCCGCGTCGACGCCGATCTCGTCGTGTTCGCGATCGGGATCACGCCGCGCGACGAGCTGGCTCGGGCGATGGGGCTCGAGCTCGGCCCGCGCGGAGGCGTCGCGATCGACACGGCCTGCGCGGCATCCGCCCCGAACGTCTGGGCGATCGGCGAGGTCGCGAGCTTCGAGGGGCGCTGCACCGGCCTCGTGGCTCCGGCCAACGCGATGGCCGAGGTCGTCGCCGACCGCCTGCTCGGCGGCGCGGCCGAGTTCACGACCATCGACGATGCGACGAAGCTCAAGCTGTCGGGCGTCGACGTGGCCAGCTTCGGCGACGCGCTCGCGCGAACCGAACAGGCGCTCGAGATCGTCTACGCCGACCCGGCGCGCGGCATGTACCAGAAGCTCGTGGTGACCGATGATGCCAAGACGCTGCTCGGCGGCGTCTTCGTCGGCGACGCCTCGCCGTACGCGTCGCTGCGGCCCCTGCTCGGCACCGAGCTGTCGGGCGAGCCCGCCGCGTACCTGTCGGCGTCGGGCATGGAGGCGCCCGCGGGCGACGAGCTCCCGGCATCCGCCCTCGTCTGCGCCTGCAACAACGTCGCGGCCGGGACGATCCGCGACGCGGTCAACGGGCCGCACGGCGACCACCGGGCGGGCTGCGCCGAACTCGGTCCGCTGAAGGCGTGCACGCGAGCCGGCACCCAGTGCGGATCGTGCGTGCCGCTCGTGAAGAAGCTGCTCGAGGCCGAGCTGAGGAAGTCGGGCCGGACCGTCTCGCGCGCACTGTGCGAGCACTTCCCGATCTCCCGGCAGGAGATCTTCGAATCCGTCCGCGTGCTCGGACTGACCTCGTTCGAGGAGATCATCGGCCGCCTCGGCAGCGGGCGCGGCTGCGACGTCTGCAAGCCCGTGGTCGCCTCGGTGCTCGCCGCACAGCACGGCTCGTACATCCTCGACGGCGGCCGCGGCGGCCTGCAGGACACCAACGACCGCGCCATGGCGAACATGCAGAAGGACGGCACCTACTCGGTCGTGCCGCGGATCCCGGCCGGTGAGATCACGCCGCAGAAGCTCGCGGTGATCGCGCAGGTCGCGACCGACTTCGGCCTCTACACGAAGATCACGGGCGGCCAGCGCATCGACCTGTTCGGAGCGCGGCTCGACCAGCTCCCCGAGATCTGGAAGCGGCTCGTCGAGGCCGGCTTCGAATCCGGCCAGGCGTACGGCAAGGCGCTGCGGAACGTGAAGAGCTGCGTCGGCTCCACGTGGTGCCGCTACGGGGTCCAGGACTCGGTCGCGATGGCGATCCGCCTCGAGCTCCGCTACCGCGGCCTGCGGTCGCCGCACAAGCTGAAGTTCGGCGTCTCCGGCTGCGCGCGCGAGTGCGCCGAGGCGCGCGGCAAGGACGTCGGCGTGATCGCGACCGACCAGGGCTGGAACCTCTACGTCGGCGGCAACGGCGGCTTCCAGCCGGCGCACGCGCAGCTGCTCGCGAGCGACCTCGACGACGAGACGCTCATCCGCTACATCGACCGCTACATGATGTACTACATCCGCACCGCCGACCGGCTGCAGCGCACCGCACGCTGGATGGAGGACCTCGACGGCGGCCTCGACCACGTCCGCGACGTCGTGGTGCACGACTCGCTCGGGCTCGCCGACGAGCTCGAGGCGGCGATGGCCGCGCACGTCGACACGTACGAGGACGAGTGGGCGGCGACTCTCGCCGACCCCGATCGGCTGCGCAGGTTCCGCCCGTTCGTGAACGCCCCGGACCCCGACGACCCCCGGAGCGCGGTCGTCTCCGGCCTCGCGCGCGTCGAGGAGCGCGGCCAGCTGCGGCCCGCGCGACCGGACGAGATCGCACGCGGCGAGGCGGTGCTCGTCGCCGGACCGACCATCCCGGTGCGCGGGGACG
>NZ_SDPL01000048.1 GCF_004135055.1 Agromyces binzhouensis
GCCTCCCGGCGCACGCGCCTCCGGGCCGGTGTCGCGGCGGAACGGTCCGATGCGCGTCGCGGCCACCGTCCTCCTCGTGCCGGCGCTCGTCGGCACCGTGGCGCTTCCCGCCTACGCGTTCCTGCCCGGTGGACACCTGCCGGGAGGGGCGCCGACCAAGTTCAGCCTCTCGGTCGCCGAGGCGCAGGCCCTCGAGGTCTCCGACCTCGCCACCGGGGCGCCGGTGTCCAGCGACACCTTCGCGGTGACGACGCGCGAGGAGATCGACGCCGCGGCGGCCGAGGCCGAGCGTGCGGCCTGGGAGGCCGAGCTCGCCTCGCGTGGCACGGGCGAGTACGCGATCGTCGCGCAGCGGGCCGAGGGCGACGACTACCCGTGGTGGAACCAGACGCCCGACGACTACGGCGGCGGGCTGTCGCCCCTGCGCTACTACTACCGCGAGTGCGTCGACTTCGTGGCCTGGCGCCTGAACCGGGACGCGGGCGTGACGGGCGCGCCGTGGAAGTGGGACTGGGGCAACCTCGCCTCGGGCAGCGCGTGGATGTGGGCGGACGCCTGGGCCGCGAAGGGCTGGCCGTCGAGCAGCGAACCCGTCGTCGGCGCGGTCGCATGGTTCCCGTACAACCACGTGGCGTACGTGCAGGCGGTCAACGGCGACGGCACGGTCACGATCGAGGAGTACAACTGGAACTCCGACCACTCGTACCACGTGCGCACGATCCCGGTCGGCGAGGCGCTCTACCTCTACCCGCCCGCCTGAGCGAGCGCCGGCCGCTTCGCGTGGGTGACACCATGGCGAAACGGCCGCGAGATCTTGGACGTTCCGGACAATGACCGCGGTGTCGCCCCGCCGGTAGCCTGAGGCTTCCCTCCCCAGAGAAGCGAAGCATGGTGACCGCGATGACGCAGCCCTCAGACGACAACCGGTTCGACGAGAACGGGTTCGTCGACGAGCTCGCCCCGTCGACGTCCGCGATCGTGGTGCTCGGCTACAACTGACGCCCGGTCCGCTGCGCCCTTCGGGCCGAGCCGGTCTCGCGCGCCCGCTAGACTCTTCCGGTCAGCCTCTGTAGCTCAATGGAAGAGCAGCTCCGTCCTAAGGAGAGGGTTGGGGGTTCGAGTCCCTCCAGGGGCACCATCGCGCGTGCCGCGCCCGTCCCGTTCCCGTAGCCCGGCGTCGCACGGGTTCACGCGCCCGATCGGTGCGGGTAGCGTGAGGCGGGTGAGCACGCCGATCGATCCCACCGCAACCTCCGCCTGGTCCGAGCTCGAGGCCCACCGCGCCTCGTTCGAACCCGACCTCCGCGACTGGTTCGCCGCCGATGCGGACCGCGTCGAGCGACTGAGCCTGCCGCTCGCAGACCTGCACGTCGACCTGTCGAAGAACCTCGTCACCGACGAGATCCTCGCCGCCCTGGTCCGGCTCGCGGAGCAGACGCACGTCGCCGAGCGGTACGCCGCGATGCTGGCCGGCGAGCACATCAACACGACCGAGGACCGCGCGGTGCTGCACACCGCGCTCCGGCGCCCGAAGGGCGCCGCGCCGGCGCTCGTCGTCGACGGACAGGACGTCGACCACGACGTCCACGAGGTGCTCGACCGGCTTGGCGCCTTCGCCGATCGGGTCCGCTCGGGCGAGTGGCGCGGCGTGAGCGGGAAGCGCGTCACGGATGTCGTGAACATCGGCATCGGCGGCTCCGACCTCGGCCCGGTGATGGTCTCCGAGGCGCTGAAGCCCTACGCGGATGCCGGCATCCGAGCGCACTTCGTGTCCAACATCGACCCGACCGACGTGGCGCAGAAGACGGCGGGGCTCGACCCGGAGACCACGCTCGTGATCGTCGCGTCGAAGACCTTCACCACGCTCGAGACGCTCACCAACGCGCGGCTCGCGCGCGACTGGCTGTGGGCCGGGCTCGAGTCGGCCGGTGCGATCGACGGCGACGAGGCATCCCGCACCGACGCGGTCGCGCACCACTTCGTCGCGGTCTCGACGGCGCTCGACAGGGTCGCGGCCTTCGGCATCGACCCGCAGAACGCGTTCGGCTTCTGGGACTGGGTCGGCGGCCGCTACTCGGTGGACTCGGCGATCGGCCTGTCGCTCGCGATCGAGCTCGGGCCCGAGGTCTTCCGCGAGCTGCTCGCCGGCTTCCACGCCGTCGACGAGCACGTGCGCACGACTCCGCTCGAGCGCAACGTGCCGGTCCTCATGGGGCTCCTCAACGTCTGGTACACGAACTTCCTGGGTTCGCAGTCGCACGCCGTCCTGCCCTACGCGCAGCAGCTGCACCGGTTCCCCGCGTACCTGCAGCAGCTCACGATGGAGTCCAACGGCAAGTCCGTCCGCTGGGACGGCTCGCCGGTCACGACCACGACGGGCGAGGTGTTCTGGGGCGAGCCCGGCACGAACGGCCAGCACGCGTTCTACCAGCTGATCCACCAGGGCACGCGGCTCATCCCCGCGGACTTCATCGCCTTCGCGAACCCCGCGTACCCGTCGACCGACGACGGCCGCGACGTGCACGGTCTGTTCCTCGCCAACTTCCTCGCGCAGACGAAGGCGCTCGCCTTCGGCAAGACCGCCGAGGAGGTCGAGACGGAGGGCACCACCGGATCGCTCGTCGCCGCGCGCACGTTCGAGGGCAACCGCCCGACGACGTCGATCTTCGCGCCGGCGCTCACGCCGTCGGTGCTCGGCCAGCTGATCGCGCTCTACGAGCACATCACGTTCACGCAGGGCGTCGTGTGGGGCATCAACTCGTTCGACCAGTGGGGCGTCGAGCTCGGCAAGCAGCTCGCCCTGCAGATCGCCCCGGCGATCGAGGGCGACGAGTCGGCCCTGGCGGGGCAGGACGCCTCGACGCGTGCGCTGCTCGAGTACTACCGGTCGCACCGCCGCACCTGAGGCGCACGTCGGCGGGTGCCGGGATCGCTCCTGGCAACCCCTGTTCCCCGGACCGTCCGCGGGCTACGCTGTGCGTCAGGCTGTGCAGCGCCGGAGGTGGACGTGGGGAAGTTGACGTACGATTCGACGCTCGGCGTGGACTTCGACGATCGCGTACTGGCGCACCTGCAGCTCGTGATCGGCGCGAAGCTCCGCCGAGGCGAATCGTTCTACTTCAGCTGGCGCGACGACCCCGCGATCGGCGACGGTCGCAGCACGCTCTGGATGCACCCGCGGATCCCGCTCGTCTTCAAGTACGCGGGCGGGCGCCAGCCGTCGATCAACCGCGCATGGGTCGACGCGCTCATGTCGACGGCGAACTCGCCCGGCGGGCTCGTCCTCGTCCCCGAACCGGAGACGAGGAACGGAGTCGACGGGAACGGGGGGAACGAGTCGTGAAGCGCGTGAACATCATGTACGGCGGCGCCCAGTACTCGGTGGGCGAAGCCGACGTGGAGGCGATCAAGGCGGCGATCGAGCGAGCGCACGAGCGTGGGCTCGCCGACTGGATCACCGTGAACTTCGGCGAGGGCCGCCCGCAGCCCGCCGAGCTGCTCGTCGGACCCGGAATCCCCGTCAGCATCGTGCCGATCCCCTCGGACGACCCGATCCCCGGCGAGGCCGAGGCCCATGAGGAACCGGCCGAGCCGGCAGCCGCGGAGCCGGGAGCGGGCGGCATCGACAAGGTCGACCTCGGCGACTGAACGTCGGTCGCATGCGACCTCAGCGGATCGGCGGCCACTCCAGTTCATCGGTGTCGTCGCCGGCGCCGTACCCGGGTTCCGGCGCCTCGACCATGGGACGGATGGCGGAGAGCGCCGTCGTCGCGGCCCTGAGCCGTGAGACCAGCTCCTCGTCGACGAGTTCCTCCTGGTCGGTCTCGACAGGTTCGGTGAGGAGCTGGCTCGCGGGTCCGACCAGCAGGTGCGCGCGTGCGGTGGAGCCGTCCTCGCCACGGATCGGGATGTCGATGGAGGCCGCGGACCGACGCGACGCGAGCGCGGCCGCGTAGTCGACGATCGCATCGGCGATCGCGCTTCCGGTGAGCAGCTCGCCGCCCGCGTAGTGGATCCGGTCCATGCCCTCAGGTCTACCCGTCCGTCGCGGTCGACTCAACCGCTTGCGCTCTCGCGCCGAACGTGGTCTCATCCCGTGCGCGATCAGGTCCAGTCGGCGGCGTGCGTCCATCCCGCGAGGTACGCGCGCTCGTTCGCGCCGAGCCGGATCCCGGATCGGGGGACTGGTCGATCATCGAGCTCGCAGAGATCGAGGATCCGCCGCACGATCGCCGTGCGGAGCGGTGCGGTGGGGTGCTCGAGGATCTCGCGTTGCAGCGGCGCCTCCAGCATCGGCCACCAGACCCCGATCGACGGAAGCAGGGGGGTCTCACGGCCGGTGCCGTGGTCGGGTCGGTCGATCACGGAGCTCATTGCGCGCGCTCCTCGGTGATCCGCCCCTCGTCGTCCCGCACGGCGACGCGCTCCTCGGCGTCGGCGTCCTCCTGTGCGCGTGCGCGTCGCTCGACCTCGTCGACCGCGGCATCCAGGACGCGGTCCTCCTCCGAGCGTGCGCTCCTCGGTCCGTGTCCATCCGTTTCGGACATGGTCACCCTCACCCCTCCGGGGTCGGTTGCGCCCCGAACGCGTTCCCCGTCATCGAGGGTACGCCGCGGGCCCGCGCGATGGCAGACCCTTGATCGCCCGTGGAGGTGGTGCTACCCGCGCGGCGCGCCGGGCACCCGTGCTCCGCGCGGAGGGATGCCGGGTGCGCGTGTCGGAGGAGGGGAGCATGATGGGCGGATGGACCTGCCGGTGATGCCGCCCGTCAAGCCGATGCTCGCGAGATCGGTGAAGGGCATCCCCGACGTCGGTCACGTCGAGCCCAAGTGGGACGGCTTCCGCACGATCGTGTTCCGCGACGGCGACGAGGTCGAGCTCGGCAGCCGCAACGAGCGACCGATGACGAGGTACTTCCCCGAGCTCGTCGAGGCGTTGAGGCAGCATCTCCCCGGACGATGCGTCGTCGACGGCGAGATCGTGCTCGTCCGCGACGGCCGACTCGACTTCGATGCACTGCAGCAGCGGATCCACCCCGCCGCGAGTCGGGTGAAGCTCCTCGCCGAGCAGACCCCCGTCTCGTTCGTCGCATTCGACCTGCTGGCGCTCGGCGACGACGACCTGACGAGCCGGCCGTTCGCCGAACGGCGCGCGCTGCTCGTCGAGGCGCTCGCCGCGGCATCCGACCCGGTCTTCGTCACTCCGGCGACGGCCGATCCCGCCGAGGCCGACGACTGGTTCGCGCGCTTCGAGGGAGCCGGGCTCGACGGCGTGGTGGCGAAGCCGCTCGACGGCACCTACCAACCCGACAAGCGGGTGATGTTCAAGGTCAAGCACGAGCGGACGGCCGACTGCGTGGTCGCCGGCTACCGGTGGCACAAGACCGGTGGGATCGTCGGGTCACTGCTGCTCGGGCTCCACGGCGACGACGGGCGCCTGCACCACGTGGGCGTCGCCGCGTCCTTCCCGATGGCGAAGCGTCGCGAGCTCGTGGAGACGCTCGCACCCTACGTCGAGGAGGACCTGTCGCAGCATCCGTGGGGGGAGTGGGCCGATCAGGAGGCGCACCGCACCGGCCGCATGCCCGGCGCGGTCAGCCGTTGGAGCGCGGGCAAGGACCTCTCGTTCGTCCCGCTGCGCCCCGAACTCGTCGTCGAGGTCGCCTACGACCACATGGAGGGCGATCGGTTCCGGCATACGGCGCAGTTCCGGCGCTGGCGCCCCGATCGCACTCCCGAGAGCTGCACGTACGAGCAGCTCGAGGCACCGACCGGGCTCGACCTGGGCGAGATCCTGCCGATGTCGCACTGAGGCGAGGCGTCGGCAGCCGCGACCCGCATCACAGCACGGCGCGCAGTCCGGCCGATTCGGCGGTGTGGTGCTCGAAGACGAGGTTGGTCTCGGTGAGGGCGACGGCGGGGTTCGCCGAGAGGTTCTTCAGGACGAACTGGCGGACGTGCTCGCTGTCGCGCACGCGGACGTGGATGAGGAAGTCCTCGCTGCCGCCGAGGAAGAAGAGCTGCGCCACCTCGGGCTCGCGCCGGAGGTCGTCGGAGATCTGCTCCATGAGGTGACGAGCGCCGGGCCGGATGCGGACCGAGACGAGCGCCTGGAGCGTGAAGCCGAGCGCGGTCGGGTTGATCTCCGCCGTGTAGCGCGTGATGACGCCGCGCTCGCGCAGCGAGCGCACGCGCGCGAGGCACGTCGACGGGGAGACGCCGACCTCGCGGGCGAGGTCGACGTTCGGGATGCGGGCGTTCTCGTGCAGCAGCGCGATGATCTGCCGATCGATGTCGTCGAGCACGACCCGAGCGGGTTCGCTGAACTTCGGCAGATCGGACATGGCGGCACTCCTCGACGAACATTCGAGACGGATGCCGCGAGTCTACCGAACATCATGCGGAAGCACTTCACAAACAACGAATATGAGGCGACCATGGAAGCACACATCCACACAGCATTCGGAGCGTACCCATGCACGTCGGCGTGCCTGCAGAGATCAAGAACAACGAATTCCGCGTCGCGATGACGCCCGCGGGAGTGAACGCGCTCGCCCTGCGCGGGCACCGGGTCGACATCGAGGCCGGTGCCGGCGAGGGCGCGGGCTACCACGACGACGAGTACCGCGCCGCCGGCGCGAACATCGTCGCGACCGCCGAGGAGGCATGGGCCGCGGAGCTCGTGCTGAAGGTCAAGGAGCCCATCGAGCAGGAGTACGGGTTCCTGCGCGAGGACCTCACGCTGTTCACCTACCTCCACCTCGCGGCGGACCTCCCCCTCACCCGGGCCATCCTCGATTCGGGCGTCACCGCGATCGCCTACGAGACCGTCCAGCTCGCGGACCGTTCGCTGCCGCTGCTCACCCCGATGAGCGAGGTCGCCGGCCGGCTCGCCCCGCAGGTCGGCGCGGCCTCGCTGCACGCGTCGAAGGGCGGCCGCGGCGTGCTGCTCGGAGGCGTCCCCGGAACCGCTCCCGCGAAGGTGGTCGTGATCGGCGGCGGCGTCGCCGGCGAGCAGGCGGCGGCGACCGCGATGGGCATGGGCGCCGACGTGACCGTGATGGACATCTCGCTGCCGAAGCTGCGCGAGCTCGACGCGCGCTACGAGCACCGGATCAAGACGCTCGCGTCCTCGCCCTACGAGACCGCCCGCCAGGTGCGCGACGCGGACCTCGTGATCGGCGCGGTGCTCGTTCCCGGCGCGGCGGCGCCGAAGGTCGTCACCGACGAGATGGTCGCCACCATGAAGCGCGGCGCGGTGCTCGTCGACATCGCGATCGACCAGGGCGGATGCTTCGAGGGGTCGCGCGCGACCACCCACGCCGACCCGACGTACCGGGTGCACGACGCGATCTACTACTGCGTCGCGAACATGCCCGGCGCGGTGCCCGCGACCTCGACGCCGGCACTCACGAACGCCACGCTGCCGTACGCGCTGAAGATCGCGGACCTCGGCTGGGAGGCGGCCCTCGCGGCCGACCCCGCCCTGGCCAAGGGCCTGAACGCCACGGCCGGCAAGCTGACCAACGAGGGGGTCGCGAAGGCCCACGGCCTGGAGCTGTCCTCCCTCGTCTGACGCCGGGGTGCCCGACCAGGCGCTCCGTGAGCACACGACGGCCGCCGACCCGATCCGAATCGGGCGGCGGCCGTCGTGGCATCCACCGGTCGACGGGAGCGGCCTCGCAGGCGCGCGCGGCCGTGACCGGGCGCCGGAGGGTCGCTCCTCAGGACAACGACAGGAACAGCTTCTCGAGCTCGTCGAAGTCGAGGCGCTCGCCCGAGCCGTCGACCTTGCCGTCGGGGTCCGCAGCGCAGTCGCGCATCGCGGTCGAGATCACGGCGAAGCCCGCACGGTCGAGCGCGCTCGACACGGCGGCGAGCTGGTTCACGACGGTGCGGCAGTCGGCGCCCGACTCGACGGCCTCGATGACGGCGTTGAGCTGCCCGCGGGCGCGCTTCAGGCGGTTCGCGATGCGACGCTGGGCGTCGGAGGTCGACTCCGTGGCGATGTTGATGGTCATGCGGTACCTCCGATGGTGAGGGGGAGACCGGCGCGGTGCCACTCCATGATGCCGCCCGAGATGTTCACGGCATCGACGCCCCGTGCCGAGAGGTACTCGGTCGCCTGCGCGCTGCGGCCGCCGCCGTGGCACATCACGTAGACGGTCCGGTCGCGGGGCACCTCGTCGAGTCGTTCGACGAGCGTGCCGAGGGGGATGTGGTGGGCGTCGTCGACGCGGGCCTGCTCGAGTTCGTGGTCCTCGCGGACGTCGAGGATCCACGCGTCGGCCACGGCGTGGGCGTCGGCGGGGGAGATCGACTTCATGTGCTGCTCCTCGTGCGGTCGGGTGCCAGGGAAAGCATACCCCCATGGTATCAATACCCGGCGGGTATCGAAATCCCGCGGAGTGCGGCGATGCTCCGGGGGATCCGCCCGTGCCGCCGTATGGTGTCGATGTGCAACGGCTCGATCGGAACGACGGGGACGAGTTCCCCGACGACGGGACCGAGACCCCTGCCGCCGAGCGTGCCGGGTCGAGGGATCCCAGACGCGACCCCGCGACACCGCACGCGGTGACGATCGGCGACCCCACGGTCGTCGCGGGCAACATCGCCGAGCCGAGCTGGCGTCGCTGGCACGCCGAGCTCCGCGACCTCGGCGGCCGATCGCCCCTCATCCACTTCGACGACGCGCCGCGGACGCGCATCGAGCTCTCCACGACCCACCCGGGCGGCCTGCCGCAGTTCATCACCGGCAAGTCCACGCTCCTGTCGAGCCTGATCCGCGACGAGCTCGCGCTCCGCAACGCGCGGCTCGCCGCGGCCGAGATCACGCAGAAGGGCGTCGAGCTCCGATCCGTCCGCGGCATCGAATCCGTCCACCTCGCGATCGGCCTGGCGTCCTGGCAGTCGGCGGGTGAGGACTTCCTCGCCCCGGTCCTGCTGCGTCCGCTCGCGATCCGCCGGTACGGCCGCGACTTCGAGCTGAAGTTGAAGGGACAGCCCTTCCTCAACCCGGCGCTCGCCCGCGAGCTGCACGAGCGCTTCCAGATCACGCTCGACGCCGACGCGTTCGTGGCGCTCGCGATCACGAACGGCGTGTTCAAGCCGCAGCCCGTGATCGACCGGCTCCGAGGGCTCACCTCGCACCTGCCGTACTTCCACGTCGCGCCGCGCCTCGTGGTCTCGTCGTTCGCCGAGGTCGGTCCGTCGATGGGGGCGGATGCCGCCCGGCTCGAACATCCCGTCATCGACGCGATCGCCGGCAACCCGAACGCCCGCGCCGCCGTGTCCCGGCAGGCGGAGCCGCCCCGCATCGTCCCCCAGGACGAGCGGCCGCCCTCGACCGACCGTCTCCTGCTCGACGCCGACGCCGAGCAGGAACAGGTGATCGCCCGGATCGAGCAGGGCGACTCGATCGTCGTGAAGACGCTTCCCGGCACGGGCGGCACGCAGACCATCGTGAACGCGATCGGCGCGCTGCTCGCGAACGAGCGTCGAGTGCTGGTCGTCGGCGCTCGGCGCGCCAGCCTCGACGGCATCGCCCACCGACTCGGGCAGGTCGGGCTCGGCGGACTCGCCGTGAGCACGGATCGCCTGCGGCGGGACCTGATCCAGTCGATCACGCGCAACGAGAAGGCCGAGCAGCCGCGCATCGCCGACATCGACGACGCCCTGGTGCGCCTCCGCCGGGTGCTGCTCGACTACCGGAACGCGCTCACCCGGAACGACGGCGAGCTCGGCGTCTCGGTGCTCGACGCGCTCACCGCACTCGCCGGCCTCGCGTCGATGCCCGTTCCGCCCGACACCACGGCGCGGCTCGACCGCGATTCACTCGTCGCGCTCGCCGAGGAGCGCGACCCGGTCGCGGCCGACCTCGTCCGTGCGGCGACCCTGGGCGAGTTCCGGTACGGCCCGGGCGACTCGCCCTGGTACGGCGCGGACTTCGCCACCTCGGAGGAGGCGACGGCCGCCCACGAACTCGCCAAGCGACTGAGCACGACCGACGTGCCCCGGCTGCTCGAACGCGGCCGGGCGCTCATCGCGCAGACGCGCCTGCGCCAGTTCGAGTCCGTCGCCGAGCTCGGCGTCTTCCTCCGACTGCTCCACGACGTGCGCGACACGCTCGACAAGTTCCTGCCGTCGGTCTACGACCGCCCGCTCGGCGAGCTCATCGCCGCCACCGCGCCGCGCCGCGAGACCGGCATGTCCGGCGCGAACCGGCGCCGCCTGAAGCGCCTCGCGCTCGAGTACGTGCGCCCCGGGGTGCACGTCGGCGACCTGAACGGCTCGCTCCGGGGCATCCAGCAGCAGCGCACGCTGTGGCACCGGTACTCGGAGGCGGGCGCCGTGCCCAGCGTGCCCGTCGGGCTCGACGACGTGCACGTGGCGTACCACACGGTCGCGGCCGACCTGCAGGAGCTCGACGCCCCGCTCGGACTCGCGGGGACCCCCAAGCGACTCGCGGCCCGACCGCTGCGCGACCTGGAGGCGACGCTCCTCGGGCTCGCCGCGGAGTCCGAGGTGCTCCTCAACCTGCAGGAGCGGACGGCGCTGCTGCAGAAGCTCCGCGGCCTCGGACTCGACCCGTTGCTCGTCGACCTCGCCAAGCGGCACGTCCCCGAGCAGCAGGTCGCCTCCGAGCTCGAGCTCGCCTGGTGGCAGTCGGTCTTCGAGACGATGCTCGCGGGCGATCCCGCACTGCTCGGTGCGAACACGAGCGTGCTCGACCGGCTCGAATCCGACTTCCGCCTCGTCGACGACGCGCACGCGTCGGCGGCGGGACCCCTGCTCGCATGGCGCCTCGCCGAGGCCTGGCGCGTCGCGCTCGTCGACCATCCGGACGAGGCCGAGCGACTGCGGCGGATGCTGCGCGGCGACCGGGTGCGTCCCGATCGGCTGCATCGCGAGGCGCCCCACCTGTTCCGGCTGCTCGCTCCCGTCTGGCTCGCCTCGCCGTACGAGGTGCCCGACATCGACGACGCCATCCGGTTCGACACGGTGGTCCTCGTCGACGCCGGGGCGACCACCATCGCCGAGAACCTGGGCGCGATCCGGCGGGCGAGCCAGGTCGTCGCGTTCGGCGACCCGGTCACGCAGACACCCACGCGCTTCGAGGTCGCGATCCCGGCCGACCCCGACGAGCGTCCGCCGGCGGAGCACGGCGTCGACGCGCTGCACGCCGACTCTGCGCTCGCACGCCTGGCGGACCTGCTGCCGACCCTCACCCTCACCCGGAGCTACCGCGCGGGCGGCGAGGATCTCGCCGAGCTCGTGAACCGCCGGTTCTACGGCGGGCGCATCCTGTCGATGCCGTGGGCGGGGAGCTTCCTCGGCCACGGCAGCCTCGGCCTGCACTACGTCCGCGGGAACGGGCTGCCCGACGCCGTGACCGGCACGGTCGAGAGCCTCGACGCCGAGGTCGCGAAGGTGGTCGAACTCGTCATGGAGCACGCGGTCAAGCGCCCGCGCGAGTCGCTCATGGTCATCACGGCGAGCGCGCGGCACGCGGCCCGCGTGCACCAGGCCGTGCTCGCCGCGTTCGCGAAGCGCACCGACCTGTCGGACTTCATCCTGCGTGACCGCGCCGAGCCGTTCACGGTGCTCACCCTCGAGCAGGCCGTCGCGCAGAGCCGCGATCGCGTCGTGTTCTCGATCGGCTACGGTCGCACGCCGCACGGACGCCTGCTGTCGAACTTCGGCGCGCTCGGCGAACCGGGCGGCGAGCGGCTGCTCGCCGTCGCCATGACGCGCGCGCGTCGCTCGATGGACATCGTGTCGGCCTTCCGCCCCGACGACATCGACGCGGACCGCCAGCGCCACGGGGTCGTCGCACTCGCGAGCGTGCTCTCGCACACCGAGGAGCAGAAGGACGCGGTCCGGGATCGCGGGCGAGGCGACCCGATGCTCGTCGACCTCGCGACGCGGCTCGAGCGCCGCGGCATCCGCGTGAGCGTCGGTCACCGCGACACGCTCTCCCTGGCCGCCTCGTACGCCGGCAAGGCCGTCGTCGTGGAGACCGACCAGGCCCTCGTCGGCCAGAGCCTCCGCGAGTCGCTGCGGCTTCGCCCCGACGTGCTCCGACGGCTCGGATGGCACTACCTCCGCGTGCACAGCTTCGAGCTGTTCGGCGACCCCGAGTCGGTCGCCGAACGCGTCGCCTCCGTGCTCGGGAGGGGAGCGCCGCCGGTCGAGGAGGCCGAGACCGCGTGACGGCGCCGACCGAACGCGACGACGAGGGGGCGGATGCCGCGGCCCCGCGCCAACGAGTCGAACGCGCGCGCGGCGCGCGACGCGCACGCCTGAC
>NZ_SDPL01000480.1 GCF_004135055.1 Agromyces binzhouensis
CCGCGCGGGGCGCCGGACCGCTGCCCGCTGCGCCCGCCGGACTTCGCTGCGGCGCGCTCGGCGGCCGCCTTGCGCTTGTGCGCCTGGTGGTACGGACGATCCTCGGCCTTCGGCGTCGGGCCCTTGCCCTCGAGGGCCTTGCGGCTGTGGCCGCCGGTCCCGACCTTCTGGCCCTTGCCCTTCTTGCGCACGGCTCCCGCGCGAGGCTTTCCGCTGCTGCCCTTCATGACGTGAGGCTCCAATGCGTTCCGGTCTGGCTGTCTTCGATGGTGATGCCGGCATCGGCGAGCTCGGCGCGGATGCGATCGGCTGCGGCCCAGTCCTTCGAGGCGCGCGCGGCGCGGCGATCCTCGAGGAGTCGGGCGACGAGGGTGTCGAGCGCGGTCGCCGCGGGGCCGGCATCCGTCGCCCACATGGGGTCGGTCGGGTCGATGCCGAGCACCCGGACCATCGCCAGCACCTGGCCGCGCAGGTCGGCCGCGCTCCCCAGATCCTCGCCGTCGAGCGCCTGGTTGCCGGCGCGCACGGTCTCGTGCAGCACGCCGAGCGCCTGCGGCACGCCCAGGTCGTCGTCCATCGCCTCGGCGAACGCGTCCGGCCACGTGGCGTCCGAACCCGCTTCGGCGTACCGGGTGCCGGCGAGGCGCCGCTCGACGCGGGTGAGGAAGGTCCGGATGCGGTCGACCGCCGCCTCGGCGTCGGCGAGCGAATCGGGCGAGTAGTCGAGCGTGGATCGGTAGTGCGCCTGGCCGAGCAGGTACCGGACCGCGAGCGGCGAGGCGAGCGCGGTGAGTTCGTGCGCGTACACCGAGTTGCCGAGCGACTTCGACATCTTCTGCCCGCCGATGTTCACGAGGCCGTTGTGCACCCAGTAGTGCGCGAAGCCGTCGCCGGCCGCGGCGGACTGGGCGAGCTCGTTCTCGTGGTGCGGGAAGCGCAGGTCGAGGCCGCCCCCGTGGATGTCGAACTCCGCGCCGAGGTAGCGCGCGGCCATCGCCGAGCACTCGATGTGCCAACCGGGACGGCCGGGGCCCCACGGCGACTCCCATCCGGCCGAGCGCGGCTCGGTCGCCTTGTGCCCCTTCCACAGCGCGAAGTCGCGCGGGTCGCGTTTGCCGCGCGGGTCGGAGTCGGCCGCGGCCTCCATGTTCTCGCGCGCCTGCCGGGTCAGCTCGCCGTACGCGGGCCAGCTGCCGGTGTCGAAGTAGACGTCGCCGGAGCCGTCGGGCGCCGGGTAGGCGTGCCCGCGATCGATGAGCCGCTGGATGATGCGCTGCATCTGCGTGACGCTCGCGGTCGCGCGCGGCTCGTAGGTCGGCGGCAGGATGCCGAGCGCGTTGTAGGCGGCGGTGAACTCGAGCTCGACCCGGTACGCGAGCGACCACCACTGCTCGCCGATGCCCTCCTCGGCGGCGGCGTTCAGGATCTTGTCGTCGATGTCGGTCACGTTGCGGACGAAGGTGACCGCGTACCCGCTCGCCACGAACCAGCGACGCATGATGTCGTAGACGAGCGCGCTCCGGAGGTGCCCGATGTGGGGGCTCGACTGCACGGTCGGTCCGCAGACGTACATGCCGACGTGCCCCTCCTCGAGGGGCACGAAGTCACGCAGGGCCTGGGCCTTCGAATCGTGGAGTCGTACGGTCACGGGTCAAGCGTACCGGCGCACGTGGCGCTCGACCGGTCAGGCGCGTCCGGAGGCCGGGACGATGAGCGCGGTCGCGATGGCGGTGACGCCCTCACCGCGTCCCGTGAAGCCGAGCCCGTCGGTCGTGGTCGCGGCGACGCTCACCGGCGCACCGACGATGCCCGTCAGCAGGGCCTCCGCCTCCGCACGGCGGGGCGCGAGCTTCGGCCGGTTGCCGACGACCTGCACGGAGACGTTGCCCACGCGCCATCCGGCGGCGGCGAGACGACGGACCGTCTCGGCGAGGAACACCTCGCCGTGCGCGCCCGAGAACCGGGGGTCGGCGGTGCCGAACATGCCGCCGATGTCCCCGAGGCCGGCGGCGGCGAGCAGCGCGTCGCAGATCGCGTGCGCGACCGCGTCGCCGTCGCTGTGGCCGGACAGGCCCCGCTCCCCCGGCCACTCCAGGCCGGCCAGCCACAGCG
>NZ_SDPL01000481.1 GCF_004135055.1 Agromyces binzhouensis
CGGCCGCCGGTTCAGGCTCGGCGCCGCGAGCGGCGCCCCGCCATGGCCGCGCAGAGCGCGCCGATCGCCAGGAACACGGTGCCGAGCAGCGCCCCGGTCACGCTCGGCCCGTCGTGGTCGATGAACATGAACGCGGGCTCGGCGGCGCCGGCCCCGCGCTGCACCCAGTAGCCGATCGACTGCACCCACGACAGGGTGCCGACCGCGAGAGCGGCGACCGCCCCGGCGATCCACCATGTGCGTCCGTTGCGTCCGTCCATCCCGACCACCTCCACTGCGGGCTGATGCCGCGTCTCGGGTCTGGTCGCAGTGTATGACGCCCAGCGTTATATCGCAATGCGATACATACCGAGGATCGTGCGCGGCGTGAGGGCGACGGCGCTCGCCGCGAGCCCGGCGTCGGACGACTGACGCCGGGCTCCGGCCGGGCCCCTCAGGACCCGACCGGCACGCGGCATCCGCTCAGCAGGAGAGCGACGGATTGAAGGGCGCGTGGAGACCCGCCGGGTTGTGCTTGCCCGTCCAGACGTGCAGGTCGTAGTGCACCGGCATCTCCGCGTCGTGGCCGGGCATCGGGCCGTCGAACGGGACGGTCCCGAACATCGGCGTGGGCTGCCCGACATCCGGCTCGAAGAACTCGGCGCCCCACAACTCGAGCTCGCCGGACGCCGACGGGCCGTACATGAGCACGGGCGGACGGGACGGGTCGACGGGTGCGCCGGGCGCGATGAGCGCCGGGTTGATGAAGTGGATGCCCATGGCGCCCGCCGGGCTCGCCGAGCACTCGTGGGTGTCGAGGTATCCCTCGGCGATGGCGACGTCGACGTCGTGGAAGCGCGCCGTGCCCGCGCGAACCTGGGCGACCAGCGCGGCCTGGCTCGCGTGGTCCGGCCGGCCGGGCTCGTCGGACGGTTGGGCCGCCTGGGCGGGAAGCGCAGGGGCGGCGGCGACGAGCGCGACGAGCGTGCTCGCCACCGTGATGCGGCGGATGGACATGTTGGTCTCCTTCGATGTGGTGGTGATGGTGCGAGTGATCGTGCGGGGCACGCGCGCGCCGTCGGCGCGCTGCGCGGCTCGGACGGCGGTCATCGGCGCTCGCCGATCGGGTGGGCCGCCGCGAACACGCCGTCCGGGTCGACGGCGCGCCGGACGGCGACGAGGCGTGCCCAGGCCGCCGCGTCGAACGCGGTCGAGACGTCGATCCCGCGCTCGGCGAAGTTCAGGAACGCGGTCCCGTTCGCCCACGGTGCGAGTGCCGCCACGACCTCGCTCGTGACCGTCGTGCCGATCGCGGCCATCTCGGGTGTCGGGGCGGGCGACAGTGCGAACAGCGCGTAGGCGCCGTCGAGGCGGGCGAGTGCGCCGTCGCCGGGACGCGCGAGCGCACCTCCCAGGTGGCGCAGTTCGGCGACCATGAGGGGGATCTCGACCCCCGGCCCGGCCGCCGCGAGGAGCGCATCGATCGCGGCATCCGGCAGCTCGCCGAGCATCGCGTGGTCGCTCACGCCCGGCACCGGGCCGGGCGGGTCCATGTGGACGTCGACGAGCCCGGCGGCCGGGATGCGGGCGAACGTGTCGATCTCGGGGTCGAGCGCCCGGAGCGGGGCCAGCAGCTCCGCCGCACGGCCGTCGTCCTCGAGGATGGCGCCGTCGATGACGACGAGGTTCCGACCGCTGAGGAAGGGCGGCAGCTCCGGGGCCGGCGGGAAGCGCATGAAGCGCAGCGAGGTCGTCGCCGATTCGGGAACGGCCGCGGTCCAGCGAGCCCAGGCGCGGGTCACGTCGCCGGCGCGCGCCAGGTCCCAGAGGAGCATTCCTGCGACGACGTCGCGCACCGGGATCAGGTCGATCTCGACGGCCACGACGACGCCGAAGTTGCCGCCGCCTCCGCCGCGAAGCGCCCAGAACAGGTCCGGGTGCTCGTCGTCGCTCGCGCGCACGATCGTGCCGTCGGCCGTCACGAGCTCGACGGCGCGCACGTGGGAGGACGCCGGGCCGTGCGCACGGCCGTAGAACGACAGGCCGCCGCCGAGCACGTACCCGGCCACGGCGACGTCGCCCGCACTGCCGTGCAGCGCGGCGAGCCCGTGGGCCGAGG
>NZ_SDPL01000482.1 GCF_004135055.1 Agromyces binzhouensis
CAGCGCCAACCGAACGCGCCGGTCGCGGGGCGCCCGCACGACGAGGGGCAGCCGCCGCGGCATCCGCACCAGTCCGCGCCGACGCGGGCGGCAGCACCGCACACGACGGTCGACGCCGGCCTGGACGAGCCCGTCGTGGCACCGAAGCCGGTCGGGCACTGGACCTCGCAGCTGAACCTTCCCGACGATCACTCGGAGCCGTACGACCAGCTCCTGTCGCGGGGCGGCTCGCCGCGCGGCGTCCCGACGACGACGAACGCGCTCATCCTGCCGTCGCTGCCCGACCAGGGTCCGCTCGGTCAGCAGCTCGCCCCGAGTGGCGAGATCATCGTGACGGGATCGATCGACCTGCCGCGAAGCTACGGCGCGACCGGGGTGCACCCGAGCCAGGTCGACTCGAGCGACGTGGATCGCCTGTTCGACTCGGTGGAGGACGTCGCCGGCCCCGGCGTCGCGCCGGTCTCCGCGACACGGGCGATCAGCACGCAGCAGCCGAGCAAGGCGATGATGGCGCCTCCGAGCAAGGAGGGCATGAACGTGCCCCTCGTGCTCGCGGTCACCGCGGGCGTGCTCGCACTCGGAGTGGTGGCGACGCTCGTCGTCGGCGCGATGGCAGGGCTCTTCTGATCGAGGACATGATGGGGGCGGGCCGCATGCCGGCTTCCGGGAAGTCGAGGACATGACCGCAACCGACCACGCACACCGCCTGCTCGCCATCGCCGCGCGCGCAGCGGACGCGAAGGGCGGTGAGGATCTCGTCGCGCTCGACGTGTCCGAGCCGTTGCCGTTCGCGGACGTCTTCCTGCTCGTCACCGGCACCGCCGAGCGCAACGTCGTCGCGATCGCCGATGCGGTCGTCGAAGCGCTCCGCGAGGAGGGTCAGGACATCTCGCGCCGCGAGGGACGCGATGGGGGGCGCTGGGCCCTGCTCGACTTCGGTGACCTCGTCGTTCACGTCTTCCACCGCGAGGAGCGCATGTACTACGGGTTGGAGCGTCTCTGGCGCGACTGCCCGGCCATTCCGGTGGGACCGCTGCTCGAGCGCGACGGGTCGTCGACCGGCCCGGGGACGTCGTCGCAGGGCTGAGCCCGGCTCGATTTCGCATCCTCCCGAGGGCTGGTGTAATCTGAATCCGTTGCCCCGAAGGGGGCGGCACACCGACCGAGTCGGTGCAGAACGGGTCTGTGGCGCAGCTGGTAGCGCACCTGCATGGCATGCAGGGGGTCAGGGGTTCGAGTCCCCTCAGATCCACCGAAGAAGCCCCCGAGCGAATCGCTCGGGGGCTTCGTCGTTCACTGGTTCGCTCGTGGCGGGGGACGCCCCACGGTCGTCGCGCGCGATCGCGGACCGGTCAGGCGGCGTGCGTGGCGTGCGAGCGACGCGCGCGGATGATCGACTCGGGCGCGGCCGTGAGCCGGCCCTGCCGCCCCTCCTCGGTCAGGTACTGCACGCGGATGCCGCGCCCGACCCGGGCGACCCTGGTGATCTCGTACGAGCCGCCGGTGGCGCTGACGAGGACGTCGCCCACGGCGAGCTCCCTGGCCTGCATCAGTTCGACGATTCCCATGTCGAGAGGTTCTCACCACCCACCGACATTCCCGCGTCCGATGATCCGGCGCGCTTGCTTGACCGCCCCAGCGCCCCGGCCCACAATTGGGGGACATGCCAACACTGGGGGATTGCGCGATATGAGCGACACGACCACCCGCCCCGTCGACCACACGGGCGGCGACGGCGCCTACGGCGACACCGTCGTCTTCCAGACCGAACCCGAGAGTGCGGAGGCGCCGACCGACTCGACGGCCAAGCGCGGCTCGTGGAGCCGCGACCTCCGCTTCATGCTCGTCGTGCTCGTCGCGATCGCGGCGCTGTTCCTGGCGTTCGCACTGGTCGTCGCGTTCAGCCCCGACGCCTCCGGCATCGCGGCGCTGGCGATCGTCGCGGCTCCGATCGCGACCATGGTCGCCGCCTACTACGGGATCTCGCTCGCCCTGCGCCAGGTGGCGGAGGCCCGGCGTTCCGCCGACGCCGCCGACGCCCGGGCCCGCGCGGCCGAGACGAGCGCCCGCGAGTCCGACGCCTGGGCGGCGCAGATG
>NZ_SDPL01000483.1 GCF_004135055.1 Agromyces binzhouensis
TCCGGCATCGCGCCGCCCGTCGCCGAGTTCCAGCCGCTCGCCGTCGCGCCGTCGACGTCGGCGCTCCGCTCCTAGGGGGCGGGGCGCGGCGAGGCGCCACGCCCACGCCGTCAGGCGGTCAGGCTCGGCCGTTCGTCCGTCGCGGCGACACGTGCGGCGGCATCCGACTGGGGCTTCTCCCAGGGCGCCGCGAACGGGAAGTAGCGCTCGAGGAACTCGATGACCGCCTCGGTGCGCTCCTCGACCGAGATCTCGGGGAAGCTGCCGTCGTTCAGGCAGAACATGTCCTCGTCGCGGCGCTTCAGCAGTCGCTTCATCGCCGGCAGGGCACGCTGCAGCGTGGTCTCGATGTACTTGACCTTCGCGTCGGTCTGCACGACCGCGCGCCCGGTGAGGAGCGCGAAGTAGTGGTACAGCGAGTTGGTGACGGAGATGTCGGTCGCCGAGCGGAATCGGCTCGCCGCGGTGCGGCGGAACTCCTCGGGGAAGGTCGCCTCGAGGTCGGCCATGACGCTCCGGCGGAGCGGCGCGGCGCAGTGCTCGAGGTGGCGCGTGGTGACCTTGCCGAACCTCGCTCGCAGCAGCGCGCGGTTCACGCGCGCCGCGTTCTCGAACCCCGACCGGCTCGGGTCGGACTCGCCGAGGCCGATGCGGGTGCCGGCCTCGACGAACTTCGTGATCCCGCCGGGCGAGAAGAACAGGTCGGGAGAGACCGGCCGGCCGAAGAACATGTCGTCGTTCGAGTAGAGGAAGTGCTCGGCGATGCCGGGGATGCGGTGCAGCTGGCTCTCGATCGCATGCGAGTTGTACGTCGGAAGCACCGAGGTGTCGGCGAACATGTCCTCGGCCCGCACGACCGTCACCTTCGGGTGCCTGGCGAGCCACGCCGGCGGGCGCGAGTCGGTGCAGATGAAGATGCGGCGCACCCAGGGGGCGAAGAGGTACACCGAACGGAGCGCGTACTTCAGCTCGTCGATCTGCCGGTAGCGGGCCTCGGAGTCGTCGCCCTCGCCGACGACGTAGGTCTGCATGCGCTTCGCGCGCTCGCGGAGGAACTCGACGTCGGACCCGTCGACCCACGAGAAGACCATGTCGATCTCGAAGTCGACGTCGCTCGCGAGCGGCTGCCACATGTGCTCGAGCGTGCGCCAGTCGCGGCCGTGCAGGTGCACGGTCTCCTCGACGGCCTCGCCGCGCGGGAGCGTGCGACGCATCAGCGCGTTCTCGATCGGGGCCTCGATCACGTCGTCGCCGAAGCGCCAGAACTCCAGCTGGACCGCGGACTCCGCACCGTAGCGCAGTCGACCCACCGGTTCGATGCGGGGGCGGTAGAGGCGTACCGCCAGCGGCTTGCGCGCCGTGGAGAGCATGCCGTCGGCGACGAGGACGTCCGGGGCGTCGGCCGACTTCTGCGGCAGGAACGTCGCCGAGTAGAACGGCTCGTTCGCGAACGCGGTCGCGAGCGAGCGGACGACGCGCTTGCGGTCGCGGCGGTCGACCGCGATCACGGGCCGCCCGCCGTCGCGGCGAACGAGCAGGTAGTCGACGCGGCCCGCGTCGAGGGCGGATGCCACGGCGAGGAGGTCCTCGACCATCGACTCGTGCGGGGTCGCGTGCCCGTTCCGCAGTGCGTACTGGCCGCGGCGCACGACGAGGTCGTCGCGGACGAATCGCGCATGCTGGGCGTCGGGTTCGACGATGACGAGCTCCGGGCTCCCGCTGAGCTGCAGTCCGCGATCCGCGTCGGGCACGCGCCGGTGGAAGGCGTCGCCCTCGATGCGGAGGCGGAGGTCGCGGGGCTGCTCGGGCTCGTTCGTCATCACGTCGTGGGGTGCTCCGGTTCGGTGGGGCGGATGGCGCGAGTGCGCCGAATGGGTCAATCGTACGTCCGCGCGGGAGTGCGCTCGCGGCGCTCGACGGCGCCCCCGTGTTGCGCCGCGTGTCGCGCGGTGACGCAGGGTGACGGACCGCCGTTGAGGCGCCGGACCGGGCTTCCGTAGCCTCGACGGACCCCCAGCCAGGAGGCGTCATGACCAGCACCGCGACCACCGTGCCCGCTGCCGCACCCGCCGCGTCGGGCGCGCCCGCCG
>NZ_SDPL01000484.1 GCF_004135055.1 Agromyces binzhouensis
GACGGCCTGGCCGAGCGCGGTGGCGAGCGGCACGCCCGCGATGAGCGCGAGGGTTCCGCCGCCGAGCACGACGGACACCGCGCGGCCGAGGTGCCGTTCGCCGACGAGTCGGGCGGGGTAGGCGCCGACGAGCGCCCAGAACAGGCCGTGCGCGACGCCGCCGACGATGCGGAAGGCGACGAGCTGGCCGTACTCGGGGACGAGCGCCGAGGCGGCGGTCGAGAGCCCGAGCACGACGAGCACGATCGTGATCAGCGTGCGCCGGGGCATCCGCTTGAGCAGTGCCGTGAGCGGCGTCGAGGTCACGACGACCGTGAAGGCGAAGACCGAGACGAGCAGGCCCACGAGGGGTGCGCCGACGCCCAGGTCGGCGCTCATCTCGGGGAGCAGCCCGGTGGGCAGCATCTCGATGGTGATGGACAGGAAGACGGCCGCGGCGAGGGCGAGGAGCGCACGCCAGGGCATGGCTCCGGTCGCGCCGGCGCGCGGCGATGAGGTGATCGGCATGAGGAAGGTCATCCGACGGCGTTCCCCGCTCGCGGCACGGCCTGCGGCGGGTCGACTACGCGCTCACGTGCGCGCCCGGGGCCGACGGTGTCCGTACGACCGCGTCCAGTGTAGCGGGCGCGACCTGCGTATTCGCCGGGCGGTACGCTGGCCCGATGAGCACGGAGGCCGAGCCGCACAGCCCGCACCTGTCCCACTGGGTCGTCACGCTGAGCTGCACCGACGGTCCGGGGATCGTGCACGCGGTGAGCGGCGCCATCGTCGCGGCGCGCGGCAACATCACCGAGAGCCAGCAGTTCGCGAGCCACGACACCGGGCGGTTCTTCATGCGCGTGCAGGTCGAGTCGCCGGCCGACCGCACCGAGTTCGAGGCCGCGCTCGCGCCGGTGATCGAGCGGTGGAGCATGGAGCTGCACCTCGACGAGGTCGGCCGTCCGCTGCGCACGCTCGTGCTCGCGTCGACCGCGGGCCACTGCGTGAACGACCTGCTGTTCCGCCAGCGCGGCGGGCAACTGCCGGTCGAGATCCCCCTCGTGCTCTCCAACCACGGCACCCTGCGCGACCTGGTCGACTTCTACGGCGTGCCGTTCGAGTCGGCGCCCGTCACCTCGCCCGAGACCAAGGCCGAGTTCGAGCGGCGCATCCTCGAGGCGGTCGACGAGCACGACATCGAGCTCGTGGTGCTCGCGCGCTACATGCAGATCCTCTCCCCCGAGCTGTGCGACGCGCTCGCCGGCCGGTGCATCAACATCCACCACTCGTTCCTGCCCGGCTTCAAGGGCGCGAACCCGTACCGCCAGGCGCACGCCCGCGGGGTGAAGCTCATCGGCGCCACGGCGCACTTCGTCACGAGCGACCTCGACGAGGGCCCGATCATCGAGCAGAACGTCGTGCGCGTGGAGCACTCGCGATCGGTCGCCGAGCTCGTCGCGATCGGCCAGGACGAGGAGAGCCGCACCCTCTCGCAGGCGGTGAAGTGGTTCGCCGAGCGGCGCGTGCTGCTCGACGGGCAGCGCACGGTCATCTTCCGCTGAGCCGCCCGACGATCCGGCGCGCGGAAGCCGGCGCGGCGTCAGTCGCGGAACTCGCGGCGCCCGTTGATCACGCCGCTGACCGCGGCCACGACGGCGAACACGACGGCCACGACCGGCTGGCCCATGATCCACCACGCGATCGCCGCGGTCGAGAACACGGCGATCTCGACGAGCGCCTTGACGAACGGGTCGACGTCGAAGACGGCCTTGGGCGAGCGGAACAGGCCCCAGAGCAGGATCGCGAGCAGCGGCAGGCCGATGCCGAGGAGCACGCCCGGCCACGGCAGCGGGAACGCGGCGAACCCGAAGATGCCGAGCGTCACGATGGCGAAGATCTCGAGCAGGAAGCGCAGCAGGTCGTTCACGCCGACCTTCGGGGTCGGCTCGGGGGTGGCGTCGTTCACGAGGTTCAAGCCTAATCCGGCCAGACGGACGCCGACGCCGCGGCATCCGTCGGGGATGCCGCGGCGCGCTGCGGTCCGGGTGGCGCCGGGGCTCAGCCCACCGGCGCCGCATCCCGTCCGGCGGGAAATCGGAAGA
>NZ_SDPL01000485.1 GCF_004135055.1 Agromyces binzhouensis
GAGGCGCTGCAGGGCGGCGAAGGGTATCGACGCCTCGGCCTCGTACCCGTCGGCGCGCACGACCCGGATGCCGCGCGCGGACTCCACGGCCGCGTCGAGGAGGGTGCTCTTGCCGATGCCGGGCTCGCCGCGGACGAGCAGGGCGCCGCCGTGGCCGTTGCGCGCACCGCCGAGCAGCGCACCGAGTCGTTCGAGTTCGTCGGAGCGCCCGAGGATCGGGGGCGATGGGGCGTCGATGCGGCATAACCTACCTCTCCGCCGACGCGCCGGATAGAGGTTGCCCGACCGGGCCCGTCCCGCGTCGCGCAGGTCGAGGAGGATGCCCGAGGACGATGCCCGACCGGCGGCGGTCGAGCACCTCGGATGCAGCCTCCGCCGGTCCCGCCCTTCGCCGACGGCTCAGATCGGGTGACCCTGGTCGTCGGTGCGACCCGCCTGGGTGCTGAACCGCGACACGAACGCGTCGAAGTCGCCGTCGGGCCGTTCCACCATCACCGCGCCGTCCTGCCAGATGCCGTTCTCCGGCCACCACTGCGATCCGGCGGGATCGCCCTGGTTCTGGTGCACGTTGTGCACGCCGAGGCCGCCGTCGTCGAACGGCTCGCCCCAGACGAGCGTGCGACGGCCGATCACGAGGATGGACTCCAGCGCGGTCGACGCCTCGGCGAAGTCGCCCACCGTCCATGGACGTCGGCGTGCGCCGAGGAGGAGGGCGATGCAGCCGGGATGCTCTGCGATCGACGGATGCCGGATCAGGTCGATCGCGCCGGCCTCGCGCGTCCGTGCGGTCTCGTGGTACCCCGACGACGCCTCGCTCGCCGGAGCGAGCGTGGATCGGCGGATCCGCAGCAGCTTCCAGTGCACGCCGATGTCCGACTTCTTGCTGTCGACGTCGACGGCGACCGCGTAGGTGCCGGCCGGTGCGACGACGCGCAGGTTCACATGGAACCAGCGCCCGACGTCATCGGGCTGGTCCCGGAAGTGCTCTGACAGCGCGCCCACGAGCACGCCGTAGGCCGAGAGCGGCACGCCGCTCACGCTACTCCTCCTGCGCGAGGACCTCATCCCCCGGTCCGGGGCTCCGGCTACGCTGGCGACGCACCCCGCTCGGACCGTCCGGGCGAGCGCCCACTGGAGTCGACCCGATGCAGACCGACCCGAACACCACCGACCCGACCACCCTCGACCCGACCACCACCGACCCGACCACCACCGACCCGACCGAGACCGACCCGACCGAGACCGACGCGCCGACCGCTCCGGACGGCCCGCATCCCCTCGGCACGCCCACGGAACTGGCGACGCCGCTCGGCACGTTCCCCGCGGTCGCGGGCGACGGGGTCGTGCGGGTGCGCAACGTCCGGTACGCCACGGCGGGTCGGTTCGAGGCACCCGTTCCCGCGGAGATCCGGCCCGACGAGGCATCCGATCGACGCTTCCAGCGTCTGGCGTGCCCCCAGCCGGCGAGTCCCAGCGACGAACTGCTCGGGCGACCGCTCCGCGGGGTCGAGTTCGACGAGGACTGCCTGCGCCTCACGATCACGATCCCGGAGGACGCGCCCGACGAGCCGATGCCCGTGCTCGTCTGGGTGCACGGCGGATCGTACGTCTCCGGTGCCGGCGACCTCGCCGGCTACGACCCCGCCGCCATCGTGCGCGAGCAGCGCGTCATCGTCGTCGCCGTCACGTCGCGTCTCGGGCTGCTCGGGTACCCGACGGATGACGCGCACCCCGCGAACCTCGGACTGCTCGACCTGATCGCCGCATTCCGGTGGGTCGGGGAGCACATCGGCGGCTTCGGCGGAGACCCCGAGCGGATCACCGCGGTCGGCCAGTCGTCGGGCGGTGACGCGCTCGCGCACCTGATCGCCGCCGACGACGCTCGCGGCCTGTTCCGGCGCGTGATCCTGGAGAGCGCGCCGCTCGGCATCCGCACCGGGCGGGCCGAGATGCAGCGTCGGATGGCGGAGGCGGCGGGCCCGCTCGAGCCGGACGCCGCGCTCGACGACCTCTTCGCCGCGCAGGCGCGCGCGAAGCAGGGGATCGCGTCGCAGGCGGTGATCTCCGGCGC
>NZ_SDPL01000486.1 GCF_004135055.1 Agromyces binzhouensis
CTCGGCCGCGGTCGACCGTGCGAGCCAGTCGGCCAGCTCGTCGCCGCGCAGCGCCTGCGGTACCGGTGCCGCCGCCGCGGGCTCCGCCTCGGCGGAGAGGGCGGCGGTGCCGTCGGCCGTCAGCCCGTTCGACTCGGCCGCCATCTTGGTGACGCGGTCGAGCAACGTCTTGAACTCGAGCCGGTCGAACAGCTCGCGCACGGCCGCCTCGTCCATCGGCCGGGCCACGAGGTCGGGGATCTCGACGTCGAGCTCGAGGTCGCGCACGAGGCGGTTGAGGCGTCGGTTGCGGATCGCGTTCTCGCGCTCGCGTCGCAGGTTGTCGCCGACCACGCCCTTGATCTCGTCGATGTGCTCGAGGATGCCGTCGAGGCTGCCGTAGAGGCCCAGCCACTTGACCGCGGTCTTCTCGCCGACCTTCGTGATGCCGGGCAGGTTGTCACTGGTCTCGCCGACGAGCGCCGCGACCTCGGGGTACTGCTCGGGCCGCACGCCGTATCGCTCGACGACCGCCTCGGCGTCGTAGCGCTTCAGCTGCGACACCCCCTGCACGTTCGGGTACAGGAGGGTCACGTCATCGTCGACGAGCTGGATCGTGTCGCGGTCGCCCGAGACGACGAGCACGTCGAATCCCTCGGCCGCGCCGCGCGTGGCGAGGGTGGCGAGGATGTCGTCGGCCTCGTAGTCCTCCTTCTCGAGCACCGTGATCCGCATGGCGCGCAGCGCCTCCTTGAGGAGGCCGATCTGGCCCTTGAACTCCTGCGGCGTCTCGCTGCGGTTCGCCTTGTACTCGGTGTACTCGCGCGTGCGGAACGACTGCCGCGACGTGTCGAAGGCGACCGCCAGGTGGGTCGGCTTCTCGTTGCGCAGCAGCATGAGCAGCATCGACAGGAAGCCGTGGATGGCGTTCGTGTGCTGCCCGTCGCGGGTGCTGAAGCTGTCGACCGGGAGGGCGTAGAACGCGCGGTAGGCCAGCGAATGGCCATCGACGACGAGCAGGGTGGGCTTCACGGGGGTGGGGTCGGGCACCCGACAAGACTACAAGCGGGCACCGACACGACCGGGCCCGCGCCCGGCCCCGGTCAGCCCGCCGGTGCACCCCGCGCGGCGTCGAGGAGGATGCGCCGCTCCGCGGCCGCGACCACCCGTCGAGTGCGGTCCGCGGCATCCGGGTTGACCGAGATCGAGTCGATGCCGAACCGCACGAGGTGCTCGGCGAACGCCGGATCGTTCGACGGAGCCTGGCCGCACAGGGATGACGTGATCCCCGACCTGCGGCACGCGCCGATGATCCGCTCGATCGCGTCCAGCACCGCCGCGTCGGACTCGTCGAACAGCTCGGCGCAGATCTCCGAGTCGCGGTCGACGCCCAGCATCAGCTGCGTGAGGTCGTTCGAGCCGATCGAGACGCCGTCGATCCCCAGGGCCGCGTACTCGGGGATGCGGTAGGCGATCGACGGCACCTCGGCCATCACCCACCGCTTGAGGCCCCGCTGGCGGCCGAGGGGGCTCGCATCGATCAGCTCGAGGCAGGCCTCCAGCTCCCAGCGCGTCCGGACGAACGGCAGCATGACGTGGAGGTTCGGCGTCTCCTCGCGCACCCGGGCCAGGAGCTCCATCTCGAGCGAGAACCGCTCCGGCTCCTTGACGTACCGGTATGCGCCGCGGTACCCGATCATCGGGTTGTTCTCCTGCGGCTCGAACCGGTCGCCGCCCTCGAGTCCGCGGAACTCGTTCGTGCGGAAGTCGATCGTGCGATAGACCACGGGGCGCCGCCCGAACGCGCGCGTGACCGCGAGCAGCGACTCGGTCATCCGGCGCACGAACTCGTCGCGCTCGCCACGTGCGAGCATCTCGCGCGGATGCAGTCCGCCGAGGGCGTCGGTGATCATGAACTCCGCACGCAGCAGGCCGACGCCGTCGACGTCGAGCGCGGCGACCTCCTCGGCGCGCTCGGCGATCGCGAGGTTGACGTAGAGCTTCGTGGCCAGCGGGACGGGCGCCCCCGGTCCCCCGGGCGCCGCGACCGGCGCGGTCGTCGCCGGCGGCACGGC
>NZ_SDPL01000487.1 GCF_004135055.1 Agromyces binzhouensis
TCGGCCTGCTCGGCGGCGAGGGGGCCGCCGGAGCGCTGCCCGAGCGGATGGCGCCGGTGCTCGCCCTCGTCGAGGCCCTGCCCGGCCCGCTCACCGAACGCCTCCTCGTCGAGCTGCTCGCGCGGGTCGTCGAGCCGCGCTGAACCGGGCGGCCGCGCTCAGAGCGCGAGCATCCGGTCGGTGTCGCCGAAGACCTCGAGTCCCGCGCACTCGGCGACGCCGTCGAGCAGGATGGTGCCGTCGTTCGCGACGTGCCGGAGCGTGATGCGGGCGTCGAGCGTCTCCTCCACCCGCTGGTGCATGGCCGTGCGCATGGGGGCGTGCAGCAGGCCGCCGCGCACCCGCTCCGCCTCGAGCTCGAGCAGGCCGTCCGGTCCCGCGAGCGTCCACCGGACGTGGCTGTCGTCGATCTCGAGACGCCGCTCCTCCGAGCGGTTCCAGGTCGTCCAGCGGTGCAGGCGGCCGCCGTGCCGGAGACCCACGATGGAGCCCCGGAAGGATCCGCCGAGCCACGGGATGATCGCGACGGACGCGATGAGCGAGGCATCCGGATGCTCGCCGCCGGCCTGGTCGACGTGGTTGCTCGCCATCCACACGTAGCCCGACGGGAACGCCCGACCCCAGTCCTTCTCGATGTAGCCGCGCCCGCCGTCGAAGGACACCGCGGCGCCCTCGACCTCGAGCGTGCCGCGGAGGCCGTGTCCGAACGAGACGATGCCGTGGAAGCACTCCATGAACGGCACCAGCCCGTACCACCCCATGATGCCGGGCTCGCGGAGCGTCACCGGCCACGGCCGGAGCGGCTCCGCGTGCTCGATGCGCCCGCGCAGCTGGGGGAGGTCGAGCGTGACGCCCCGCGCGTCGAAGCGGTTGGGGCCGACCTCGACGTCGAACCCGTGCGCCGACGCCGTGAACGCCTCGAGCGGGAAGCGGTGGTACCAGGAGCGACCGGTCAGCCCGTCGAGGACCTGGACGAAGGCCTCGTCAGGGCCGTCGCCGCCGTCGCCGCCGATCCCACGGAACACGCCGGGGATCACCGCCCAGCGGGCCGCCCGGTCGGGCGAGACGAGCTTGACGTACCAGCCCTCGAAGAAGCCGCGCCGCACCCCGTGGCCGTGGAACGCCTCAGGGTGACGCACCCCGCGCAGCCATTGGGCCGGTGTCCGCATGGGCACAGCGTACCGGCGCGGCGGCGCCCCTACAGGCCGCAGCGCTCGGCGTAGTAGGCGTACAGGTCGGCCTTGAGCGCGGCGCCCGAGGCGATCTCGAGGCGACCCTCCCGGCCGTCGCCGGTCGCGACCGCGAACGGCAGGATGGTGCCGCGCTTGTCGTCCGCGAGGGCGTGCGCGTCGCACCGCGCGGGACGGACGGCGAGCGGCACGTCGACCGGCTCGTCGCCCGCGGCGACCTCGATGCCGAGCGGCCAGTCCTGGCCGTCCTCGTTGCCGATGAGCGTCGTCGCCGACACGCCGTCGATCGCGAGCGTGCCGTCGCCGGATGCCACGGGCGCGACGCGCACGTCGATCCACGCGCGCTGCGCGGCTCCCGCGCCCGTCGTCCGCAGGTGTTCGGGCAGTTCGATCGTCGCGACGCCGGCGACCGATTCGGCGAGGCAGTCGGCGTCGGCGATGCGCGCCATCGTGCCGAACGGGTCGTCGGGCTCGAGCGTCCCCTCGCGTTCGGCACCGTCGGCGGTCGTCAGGCGCAGCTCGATGCCGATGGCGGCGGGGTCGGCGTCGCACACGCTGTCGGTCAGGTCGAGCCGGATGTCGATGGCGTCGCCCCGATCGAGCTCGAACGCCTCGTCGCGGTCCATGCCCGGTTCGAGGGCCGGGGAGCGGACCGCCACCGCGGTCACCGCGACCGGGTCGCCCGCGTTCTCGAAGTGCAGCACGAGCCGGCCCTGCGGCACGTCGAGTCGCCCCTGCTGGACCTGGACCGAGAGCCCGTCGGGCAGGCCGGCGTCCGGCTCGTCGACCGCGGCGCACGCGCCCAGCGCGGCGGACGCGAGGGTCGCGACGGCCAGGCCCGATGCCACTCGGC
>NZ_SDPL01000488.1 GCF_004135055.1 Agromyces binzhouensis
GGGCGCCGAGCGCGGGCCGAAGCGCCGCGCCCGGCGACTCGGCGGTTCGGCGCTCCGGGACGACCTCGTTCCGGCGCCTCCGGAGCACGATCGCATCGAACCCGACACGGCGACGCACGCGGGCGGTTCCGGTGGAGGGGACGACGCGGGGCGCGGCGAACGACCGCGATCGACCCCGCCCGTGCGCAAGCTCGCACGTGACCTCGGCGTCGACCTCGAACAGGTCGTCGGCACGGGCGAACGCGGACTCATCACGCGATCGGACGTCGAGGCCGCGGCATCCGCCGGCACCGACGCCCTGGCGGAAGCCGTGTCGGAACCGACGCGCGCCGCACGCGAGGCCGCGCCCGCCGAGACGCGCATCCCGATCAGGGGCGTCCGGAAGCACACGGCGGCCGCGATGGTCCGCAGCGCGTTCACCGCGCCGCACGTCACCGAGTTCCTCACGGTCGACGTGACGGCGACGATGGAGCTGCTCGCCGGCATCCGTGCCGACCGTGCCTACTCGGGTCACAAGGTGACCCCGCTCACGGTCGTCGCCAAGGCGCTCTGCATCGCCGCGAGCCGCACGCCCGAGGTCAACTCGCGCTGGGACGAGGACGCGCAGGAGATCGTGCGCTTCGGCGGCGTGAACCTCGGCATCGCCGCGGCGACCGAACGCGGGCTCGTCGTCCCGAACGTCAAGGATGCCGGGCGGATGACGCTGCTCGAGCTCGCGGACGCCATCGCCCGGCTCGCCGAGACCGCACGCGCGGGTCGGACGGCGCCGGCGGACCTGTCCGGCGGCACCATCTCGATCACGAACATCGGCGTGTTCGGGATCGACGCGGGCACGCCGATCCTCAACCCGGGCGAGGCGGCGATCCTCGCGATGGGCGCGGTGCGCCGCACGCCGTGGGAGCACCGCGGCGAGATCGCGCTCCGCGACGTGATGACGCTCTCGCTCTCGTTCGACCATCGACTGGTCGACGGCGAGCAGGGGTCGCGGTTCCTGGCCGACATCGGTCGGATCCTGCGCGACCCCGGCCTCTCGCTCACGATGGCCTGAGGCACGCCGTCCCTCGACTGATCACCCTGTCCCTCGACGGATCGCCGTGTCCCTCGACCGACCACCCTGTCCCCGACGGGAGGAACTTCTCCGGCCGGCCCGGCGTGTCGCTGCGCGACGCGCCGCGGCGAGCGAGGAAGTTCCTCCCGTACACGGGAGGGGGTGGCGGGCGGCCCGGCGGGCGAGCAGCATGGCCGGATGGACCGTCATACGCTGCTGTCCCGCGAGGATGTCGCGACCGACCTCGAGGGATCCGGATTCCGGCACGACGGCGAACGGCTGACCGCCGAATTCCGCACCGCGGATTTCGCGAGCGCCGTGCGCCTGCTCGATACCGTCGCGGTCGAGGCGGATTCGATGAATCACCATCCGGATGTCCATCTCGGATGGGGCCGAATCGAATTCGACCTCCTGTCGCACGATGTCGGCGGGGTGACTGCCCGTGATGTCGCGCTCGCACGACGGATCGGCGAGATCGCGTCCGAGCAGGGGGCTGCGGTGGGGTGATTCCGCGGCAATGCGCGGGCGAATCCCGAGGATTCGACGCGAGTGACGCCGTCTCGTCGCGCGCGATGGGCCGCATTCCGCGGTGCCAGCGACCGGGAGGGCGAATTCTGGGGAATGTCAAGCGGGGGATGAATTCTCCACATCCGGCGTGAATTCGAGCAATTCCCATGGATTCGTCCTTATGCTCGGAATAGCCCGTCACCCAGAGAATCCCGCGGAACCCACCGCAGAAACGGAAGTGCACAATGGCAAAGCGCGTGGTCGAGACGCTCATCGACGATCTCGACGGCAGCGACGCCGACCGGACACTGTCGTTCGCACTCGACGGCGACCAGTACTCCATCGACCTCTCCTCGGCGAACATCGACAAGCTCGAGGCGGCACTCGCGCCCTACATCGGCGCGGCGCGCAAGACCGCGGCGCGCGGCGGCGCGACCCGTCGCCGTGGCGGCTCGGCCG
>NZ_SDPL01000489.1 GCF_004135055.1 Agromyces binzhouensis
CGCGCCGGCGGCCGAGCCCGAGCCCGACGAGGCGTCGGCCGAGACCGGCGGCGCCGCAGCCGATGCCGAGGCGGATGCCTCGGTCGACAGCACCGCCGCCGAGGCATCCGAGTCCGGCGAATCGACTTCGGCCGAGTCGCCGATCCCGCCGGTGCTCTCGACCACGTCGCTCATCTTCCACGCCCCGCCCGTGTACACCCCGCCGGCCGGGTCCGGACCCGAGCGCGACGACGATCGCGCCGCCGGGCGCGAGGCTGCAGACCGCGAGGCCTCGAGCGTGCGCCGCCGCTCGCGTCGGCGCAGCGGCGACGAGTCGCGCGGGAACGAGGACGATCCCGCGAACACGGTCGTCAAGGTCCGCAAGCCGCGCGAGCCCGAGCTCATCACCGAGCCCCAGAAGGTCAAGGGCTCCACGCGCCTCGAGGCGAAGAAGCAGCGTCGCCGCGACGGGCGCGACGCCGGTCGCCGTCGTGCGGTGATCACCGAGGCCGAGTTCCTCGCGCGCCGCGAGTCGGTCGACCGCCGGATGGTCGTCCGCCAGAAGGGCGGTCGCATCCAGATCGGCGTGCTGGAGGACGACGTGCTCGTCGAGCACTACGTCGCCCGCAACCAGGACGCGTCGCTGATCGGCAACGTCTACCTCGGGCGCGTCCAGAACGTGCTGCCCTCGATGGAGGCCGCCTTCGTCGACATCGGCCGCGGTCGCAACGCCGTGCTCTACTCGGGCGAGGTCGACTGGGACGCCGCCGCTGAGAACGGCGAGAAGAACCAGCCCCGCCGCATCGAGCTCGCACTGAAGCCGGGCGACCGCGTCCTCGTGCAGGTCACGAAGGACCCGGTCGGCCACAAGGGCGCCCGACTGACGAGCCAGATCTCGCTGCCCGGCCGTTACCTCGTGTACGTGCCGAACGGCTCGATGAACGGGATCAGCCGCAAGCTGCCCGACACCGAGCGCGCACGGCTGAAGAAGATCCTGAAGGAGGTGCTCCCCGAGAACCAGGGCGTCATCGTCCGCACGGCCGCCGAGGGCGCCACCGAGGAGCAGCTCACGCGCGACGTGAACCGCCTGATCTCGCAGTGGCAGGACATCTCGCAGACCGTCGAGAAGGCCCAGGCCCCGGCCCTGCTGCACTCCGAGCCCGACCTGCTCATCAAGATCGTCCGCGACGTCTTCAACGAGGACTTCCAGAAGATGATCATCGCGGGCGACGAGGCGCGTCGGACCATCGAGAAGTACCTCGGCCAGGTCGCACCCGACCTGCTCGAGCGCGTCGAGGCGTACGAGGGCGAGCGCGACGCGTTCGACGAGTTCCGCATCTCCGAGCAGATCGAGAAGGCGCTCGACCGCAAGGTCTGGCTGCCGTCGGGCGGTTCGCTCATCATCGACCGCACCGAGGCGATGACCGTCGTCGACGTCAACACGGGCAAGTTCGTCGGCTCCGGCGGCAACCTCGAGGAGACGGTGACCAAGAACAACCTCGAGGCGGCCGAGGAGATCGTCCGCCAACTGCGGCTCCGCGACATCGGCGGCATCATCGTGGTCGACTTCATCGACATGGTCCTCGAGTCCAACCGCGACCTCGTGCTGCGCCGGCTCGTCGAGTGCCTCTCCCGCGACCGCACGAAGCACCAGGTCGCCGAGGTCACCTCGCTCGGCCTCGTGCAGATGACCCGCAAGAAGCTCGGCCTGGGGCTCCTCGAGACCTTCAGCGAGCCCTGCGAGGTCTGCGCCGGTCGGGGCATCATCGTGCACCACGAGCCGGTGGCGAAGCACCGCGCGCCCCAGCAGCAGGTCGAGCGCCGTCGCAACCGCGGCGGCGGCAACGGCGGCGGCCAGCCGCAGCAGCCGGCGACCGACAAGGCGCACCAGGGCACCCACGCGATCACGGAGGACGTCAAGAACGCCCTCGCGCAGATCGCGGCGTCCACCGTCGCGCACCAGGAGCAGCGTCCCGCCGCGGCGGCGACCGCAGCCGACGGGGCGGCGGCCGCCGATGCGACGCAGG
>NZ_SDPL01000049.1 GCF_004135055.1 Agromyces binzhouensis
GGGGCGACGGCCGGAGGGCGGTGCGCCGCGGTCGCGGAGCGCGGGCGCAGGGTCAGGTCGCGTCGCGGGCCGCGATCCAGGCGCGGACCAGCGCCTGCAACGCCTCGCGCTTGTGCTCCAGGTCTCCCGAGTCGACGAACTTCGCGACGCGCGAGACGTCGCCCTCGCCCTCGAGCAGGCCGTCCGGATCGGGGAGCTCGGCCCCTCGGTGGAACATGAGGCTCGCGTGCGCCTTCGCCTTCGGGAAGAACGAGGCGATGTTGCCCCGGTACACGAAGGTCGGGGCCTGCCACTTGATGGTCTCGGTCACCCGGTCGTCGGCGTCCAGCACGGCGTCGCGCACCGCCATCACGAGTTCGCGCTGCGGGTTGTCGTAGCGCTCGAACCAGGCATCCACGGTCGGATCGTGCCGGACCATGCCCGCAGTATCGCACCGCAGCGCGACGACAGCCAGAGGCCCGGCCGAGGTCCCGGGCGGCGCCGGTACCCTGAACGGATGGCCCTGACCGAGCTCGTCCCACTGCCGGGTGGCACGTTCCGCATGGGCAGCGACGCCCACTACGCCGAGGAGGCGCCGCAGCACGAACGGCAGGTCGCGCCGTTCGCGATCGAGCGCCACCCGGTCACGAACTCCCAGTTCGCCGAGTTCGTCAGCGCGACCGGATACGTCACGACCGCCGAGCGCCCGCTCGACCCCGTCGAGTTCGCCGACGTCCCGGAATCCGATCGTGCGCCGGGGTCGCTCGTGTTCACGCCGACCGACGGCCCGGTCGACCTTCGCGACTGGCGCCAGTGGTGGCGCTGGGTGCCGGGCGCCGACTGGCGCCATCCGTTCGGCCCGGGCTCGGGGCTGGAGGACCGCGCCGACCACCCGGTCGTGCACGTCGCCTTCGCGGACGCCACGGCGTACGCCGAATGGGCCGGTCGCCGCCTGCCCACCGAGGCGGAATGGGAGTACGCGGCGCGCGGCGGGCTGGACGGCGCCGAGTTCGCGTGGGGCGACGAGCGGACGCCCGGCGGCGTCGTCCTGGCGAACACCTGGCAGGGGTCGTTCCCGTACCGCAACGAGGGCTGGGGCGGCACCTCTCCCGTCGGTGCGTACCCGCCGAACGGGTTCGGGCTCGTCGACGTCATCGGCAACGTGTGGGAGTGGACCTCGGACCCGTTCACGCCTCGACACGTTCCCCCGGGCGCGGCATCCGTCGACCGCGGCGAGCGCGCCGACCTGCTCGCCGGCGCGGCTCCCTCGCGCGCACTGCACGTCACCAAGGGCGGGTCGCACCTGTGCGCGCCCGAGTACTGCCGCCGCTACCGACCGGCCGCGCGCTCGTCCCAGGCTGAGGACTCCTCGACCACGCACCTCGGCTTCCGCTGCGCGGCCGACGTCACGGGCTGAGTGCTCAGCGGTACTCCGGGTTCGGGTGGTCCGGCGTGGGCCGGTACCCCCAGCGCTCCCCCGATTCCCACTCGTCGCGGACGTTGCCGATCGCGGGGATCCCGCCCGCATCGTTCAGCAGCCTGGCGAGGTGCATGAGGTTGTACGTCATGAACGTCGTGTTGCGGTTCGTGAAGTCGTTCTCGGGGCCGCCGGAACCCTCGTCGAGGTAGCTCGGGCCCGGGCCCGCCTCGCCGATCCACCCGGCGTCTGCGGCAGGAGGGATCGTGTAGCCGATGTGCTGCATCGAGTAGAGCAGGTCCATCGCGCAGTGCTTGATGCCGTCCTCGTTGCCCGTGATGACGACCCCGCCGACCTTGCCGTAGAAGGCGTACTGCCCCTTGGCGTTCCGCTCGCCGCTCATCGCGTAGAGGCGTTCGACGAGTCGCTTGGTGACCGACGAGTTGTCGCCGAGCCAGATCGGCCCGCCGATCACGAGGATGTCGGCGTCGCGGATGCTCGGCCAGATCTCGTCGGGCCACGCGTCCGTCGCCCAGCCGTGCTCGCGCATGTCGGGGAACACGCCCGTCGCGACGTCGTGGTCGACGAGCCGGAAGGTCTCGACGGCGACGCCGTGCTGGCGCATCAGTGCGATGCTCGCGTCCATCAGGCCCTGGGTGTTGCTCACCTCGGGCGACCGCTTGAGCGTGCAGTTGACGTACACGGCGCTGAGGTCGCTGAAATCCGGTGCTGCTGCCATGGAGCGACGGTACTCCGGACGCCCGGGATTCAGTACCGGAGAACGCTGTGTATCTCGACGGCATCGCCGAGCCGGGCCCGCCCGCCGAGGTCGAGGAGCTCGATCGCGACCGATACGCCCGCGACGCGCCATCCGGCCCGCTCGATCAGGGTCGCCGCCGCCTCGACCGTGCCGCCCGTGGCGAGCACGTCGTCGACGATGAGCACGCGCGAGCCCGGGGGAAGCTCGTCCTCGTGCACCTCGAGCGCGGCCGTGCCGTACTCGAGGTCGTACTCCTCGCGGAGCACCGCGCGCGGCAGCTTGCCGCCCTTCCGGACGGGAAGCACGCCCGCGCCCGAGAGCGCCGACGCGGCTCCCGCGAGCAGGAAGCCGCGCGCCTCGAGACCGGCGAGGTGGTCGAACCGACCGGCGAACGGCGCGGTGAGCGCCTCGGACAGTGCGCGGAACGTCGGGCCGTCGGCGAAGACCGGGGTCAGGTCGCGGAACACGACGCCGGGCTCAGGGAAGTCGGGGATGACGGCGAGCTTCGACTCGACGAGGTCGCGGACCTGCGCTTCGTTCACCGCAACACCCTACTCCGGGCCGAGCTCCGCCATTCGTTCGACGCGGACGGTGGTACCCGCTTGAGAGGATGGTCCGGTGAGCTCCCCCGATCCGAACCCCACGACCGCCACCACCTCGAATCCGCTCCGACTCCCGCCGGCCACGACGCCGGTCACGTCGGTCGCGCCCGGCCTGACGCCGAAGCGGCTGTTCCGGCTCCTCGCGGTCGCCGAGGCGATCACCTGGACCATCCTCATCACCGCGCTCATCATGCGCGCCACGCTCGGCCTCGACTGGGCGGTGCTCGTCGGCGGCTCCATCCACGGCTTCGTCTTCCTCGCGTACGCGTTCACGGCGGCGCTCGTCGGCGTCAACCAGCGCTGGCCGTTCGGGCTCATCGTGCTGGGCGTCGTCTTCGCGATCGTCCCCTACGCGACGATCCCCTTCGAGCTGTGGCTGCTCCGCCGCGACAAGCTCGACGGACCGTGGCGGCGGGAGCCGACCGACCACCCCGCCGACGGCAACGTGATCAACCGGATGCTGCACTGGTTCCTCGCCCGTCCGCTGCTGCTGACCGTGGCCGCCGTGCTCGGCATCGCCGCGGTCTTCACGATCCTGCTCATCGTCGGCCCGCCCGGCGGCCGCGACTGACCGCTCGCCCCCGGGCATGACGAAGGGCGGGGCGGATGCCGCGGCATCCGCCCCGCCCTCGTTCGTCGGGCTATCGGGTCGCGTTCACTCGACCGTCACTCGGTCGATCGAGTGCGTGCCCTTGCCGGCGAACGTGAGGGCGTAGCCCTGCACGTCCGTGAGCGTGAGCCCGTCGTCGGGGGCGCCCACGGGCTGCTCGTCGGCCCGCTTGAAGGCGTCGAACGGAATCGTCACCTCGTGCCAGCCGGCCGTGCGGTCGACGATGCCCGCGACGAAGCGCTCGGCCGTGTCGGGCGCCTGGTAGACGCGGACGTAGTCGACCGTGAGCGACTGCGGGAACTCGAGGTCGTCGCCCAGGGCGCCGCCGAAGTTACCGCCCACCGCGATGTTGGTGATGAGTGAGAACGGGTGGTCGAAGACCCACTCGTTCGGCGAGACATCCGCCGGGTCGGCCTCGTGGTACTCGATGCCGTCGACCGACCAGACGATCTCCTCCGGGGTCCACTCGACGGCGAACTCGTGCCAGCCCTCGGGCACCGGCTGACCGAAGTCGTAGATGCCGCCGTACGACTGGCCGCCCGAGTAGCCGGGGCCGTGGATGGTGCCGAAGACCTCGTTGGGCAGGCGCCCGACGTACTCCATCACGTCGATCTCGCCGGTCTGCGGCCAGCCGACCTCGCGGAAGTCGGTGCCGAGCGACCACACCGCCGGCCAGATGCCGCTGCCCTCGGGCAGCTGCACGCGCGACTCGATGCGGCCGTACTCGAACTCCTGCTTCTGCTCGGTGATCAGGCGTGCCGACGTGTACTCGCACGGGCCGTACCAGCACTCCAGGCCTTCCGCCTCGCCGTCGACCTCGCGGGCCGTGATGACGAGGTTGCCGTCGCCGTCGAGCGCCGCGTTGTCGGTGCTGTCGGTGTAGTACTGCAGCTCGTCGTTGCCCCAGCCCCAGCCGCCGGTCTCGTAGGTCCAGTTCTCGGGGTTCGCCGGCGCGCCGGCGGGTCCGTCGAACTCGTCGCTCCACGCGAGCTCCCACGTGTCCGGGCCGCCGTCGGGCGCCGGGTCGTCCTGGATGCCGACCGTGATGCGGGTCGGCTTCCCGGTGCCGTTCACCATGAAGCTAATGCCGTCCGCGTCCGACCAGTCCTGGCCGCCGGCGAACTCGCGCGACATGGTCGCCGTGCCGGTGTGGGTGAAGTCGGCGACGCCCTCGAAGGCGGCCTGGCCGTCATAGGCGTCGGCGTCGCCCGCCGCGATCTCGCGGGTCGTGAGCTCGGCATCGCCGGTGACGTCGTAGAGCCACGGCTCCGTCTCGAAGTCCTCGATGAGCGACGGGTCGATCGGGTCGTCGTCCTGGATGCTCACCGTGGCGGTGCGCACGAAGCCGAACTCGGCGCCCTGCGGGTCGGAGAGCCGGACGATGAACGTCTCGTCGACCTCGTGCTTGCCGTCCTCGATGGTCGGCAGCTCGATCGTCGCCTCGCGCTCCCCGGCCGGGATCGTGACCGATCCGCTCGCGGGCGTGAAGTCGCGATCCGCGGTCGCCGAGAGGTCCTCGGTCGCGGTGCGCGCCTCGGTCGCCTCGGCGGCCCAGTCGACCGTGACATCCGTCTCGGCCACGCGGTTCAGGCGGATGACGCCGGTCACCGTGTCGCCCTCGTCGACCTCGTAGCCCGACCGGTCGAACCCGACCGCGAGCGCGGGCGGCTCGGCCTCGCCGTAGACGAGCACGTCGTCGTAGAGGAAGGTCTGCGGCGTGGTCGTCCGGAGCGACCCGAACGCGTACCCGTGCATGTCGGTGAGGGTCAGCCCGTCGTTCGGGGCGCCGTTGCCGATGTTCTTGCGCGAGAACTCGTCGAAGTCGAACGTGAGGAACTTCCAGCCGCGCCAGTCGTCGGAGAACGAGACGACGAAGCGCTCGGCGTCGTCGGTCGTCGAGCCGGGGTTGCGGTTGTCGAGCAGGTCGAGGAAGAGGTCGGTGCCGGAGCCGTTGCCGTACATCCAGAACCCGATGCCCTCGTAGGTCGACCAGTCCTCGGTCGTCCAGGCGTCCGCGGCCTCGTTCGTGAAGTTGCGCACGACGACGCCGAAGCTCGTCACGTCGAAGTCGGCGCGCAGCACGTCGTTGCCCTCGGGGGCACCCGGAACCGGGGCCGGCGGGGCGTCGGTGCGCTCGAACGCGACGGTGCTGCTCGGGTCCTGCGCCTCGAACCAGCCGACGGGGATGCCGCCGGCGTCGCCGCGGACGAGCGGCGACTCGTGGTCGTCGACGATCGTCGTGCGGCCGGTCGGCGGCCCGACGACCTCGCCGTCGTCGTCGAGGATGGTCACCTCGAGCGAGGTGAGCGAGCCGAGCTGCGCACCCGACGGGGCGGTGAGCTGGAGCGAGAAGGTCTCGTCGCCCTCGTCGGCGTCGTCACCGGTCGTGGCGACCTGGATGATGCGGCTCGTCTCGCCGGGCGCGAACTCGACGGTCGTGGTCGGGTCGGCGTAGTCGCCTTCGGCGAGGGTCGCCGTGCCGTCGACGGCACCGAGTTCCACGGTCACGGGCGATGCCGATGCGAGGTCCAGCCGCACCTCGACGTCGATCGCGTCGCCCTCGATCGCGGAGGCGGCCGCGGTCGAGAAGGAGACCGACGGAGTGAGGTCGGAGTCCGAGAAGACGGCGATGTCGTCGACGCGGATGGTGTCGGCGCCGTTCACGGCGGGGATCGCGTAGCCCCACAGGCTCGTGAGCCCGAGGCCGTCGTCCGGTGCGCCGCCGGGCTGGAAGTCGGTCGCGCGCGTGAACGCCGACCAGGGCAGGCGCACCTCCTTCCACCCGTCGACGTCGTCGACGAGGTCGACGTCGAAGCGCTCGGAGGCGTCGGCGTTGGCTCCGCCGTCGAAGAGCTCGACCTGGTAGACGGCGCCGTTGCCCGAACCGTCGACCATCAGGGTCACGCCGTCGAAGGCGCTGACGTCGCGGGCTCCGGCGAACGTCTGGCCGACGCCGCCGAACGAGCCGGGGGCGGTGACGTCCCAGCCGTACGAGACGACCTTCGTGGGCCCGGACTGGCCGGGCTTGGCGTCGGGCGAGTCCGCGGCGACGTCGACGATGCCGAAGCCCGCTGCGCCGTACGAGAAGAACCCGTCGGGTGCGCCGCCCTCGAAGTCGGCGATGACGGAGATGCTGCCGGCTGCGGAGGCCGGTGCTGCGGCTGCGAGTGGCGCGACGACCACGGCCGCAGCTGCCACTGTCGCGGCAGTGCGCCGTGAGAGCGCTCTCTTCTTCGAGTCCATTCGTGCTCCATTGCAGTAGGTGAAGGGAACGACCGAGGTGGTCCCCGACAGGGTAGGCAGGCCTCGGCGATTCCCGCAAGCCCCTTGTGGATACTGGGATCGATGCCCAGCTGTCCGGTTCAGGCGTTCGGCGCCCGGGAAATCGCTCGCCAAGCAGACACCCGAGAGAGCGCTCCCACAACATATCCAGTTCCGGCCCGATCGAGCCACGCGAGGAGAATGGCGGCATGCCGATCCTCAACAAGGACATGCAGGTCTGCATCTCCCTCTCCGGTCGCCCGTCGAACCTCGGCACGAGGTTCCACAACTTCATGTACGACGAACTCGGGCTGAACTTCCTTTACAAGGCGTTCACGACCGACGACCTCGAGGGCGCGATCCGCGGCATGCGCGCGCTCGGCTTCCGCGGCTGCTCGGTGTCGATGCCGTTCAAGGAGGCCGTGATCCCGCTCGTCGACGTGATGGAGGCGTCGGCCGCGGCGATCGAATCGGTCAACACGATCGTGAACGACGACGGCCGGCTCACGGCATCCAACACCGACTACGAGGCGGTCGCGCAGCTCATCTCCGAGCACGGGCTCGACCCGGCGGCGCGCGTCGTCGTGCGCGGGTCCGGCGGCATGGCGAAGGCCGTGGTCGCCGCCTTCCGGGGCGCGGGCTTCGACGACCTCACGGTGCTCGCGCGCAACGCGGAGACCGGACCCGCACTCGCAGAGAAGTACGGCTACGCCTGGGTGCGCGACGAGCCCGAGGCATCCTTCGACGTCGTCGTGAACGTCACGCCGATCGGCATGCAGGGGGCGGATGCCGCGTCGCTCGCCTTCGACGAGCCGCTCATCGAGCGCGCCTCGACGGTCTTCGACGTGGTCGCGTTCCCCGCCGAGACGCCGCTCATCGCGGCGGCTCGGGCCGCCGGCACGCCCGTGATCACGGGCGCCGAGGTCGTGGCGCTGCAGGCCGCACGCCAGTTCGAGCGCTACACGGGCGTCGCGCTCACTCGCGACCAGGTCGAGCGGGCCGCCGCGTTCTCCCGCGCGGAGCCCTGACCGGCGCATGCTCAGGTGAGCACGCCGGGTAGACTCGGTGCGACCGGCATCCGCCCGCGGCATCCGTCTCGCCGCCGTTTCCAGGAGCTCGCCACCCGTGACTGACGCACCCGCCACGACCGCTGCGCCGACCCCGGCCACCACGACGCCGGTGCTCGACACCGTCGAGGTCGCCACGGCCACCCCCGAGAAGGAGCAGCCGTACGCGGCGCTCGGCGTGAAGCCCGACGAGTACGAGCGGATCCGCAACATCCTCGGCCGCCGCCCCACGAGCGCCGAGCTCGCCATGTACTCGGTCATGTGGAGCGAGCACGCCTCGTACAAGTCGAGCAAGGTGCACCTGCGCCAGTTCGGCAAGAAGGTCACGCCCGAGATGAAGCAGCACCTCATGGTGGGCATCGGCGAGAACGCCGGCGTGCTCGACATCGGCGAGGGCTGGGCGGTCACGTTCAAGATCGAGTCGCACAACCACCCGAGCTTCATCGAGCCGTTCCAGGGCGCCGCGACCGGCGTCGGCGGCATCGTCCGCGACATCATCTCGATGGGCGCGCGACCGGTGGCCGTGATGGACGCGCTGCGCTTCGGCGCCATCGACGACCCCGACACCGCTCGCGTCGTGCACGGCGTCGTGTCGGGCATCAGCTTCTACGGCAACTGCCTCGGCCTGCCGAACATCGGCGGCGAGACGTGGTTCGACCCGACGTACCAGAAGAACCCGCTCGTGAACGCCCTCGCCGTGGGCGTGCTCCGGCATGAGGACCTCCACCTCGCCAACGCCAAGGGCGTCGGCAACAAGGTCGTGCTGTTCGGCGCCCGCACCGGCGGCGACGGCATCGGCGGCACGTCGATCCTCGCCTCCGACACGTTCGCCGAGGGCGGCCCGACCAAGCGCCCCGCGGTGCAGGTCGGCGACCCGTTCGCCGAGAAGGTGCTCATCGAGTGCTGCCTCGAGCTGTTCGCCGGCGATCTCGTCGAGGGCATCCAGGATCTCGGTGCGGCCGGCATCTCGTGCGCGACCAGCGAGCTCGCGGCCAACGGCGACGGCGGCATGTCGATCGTGCTCGACGACGTGCTGCTGCGCGACCCCTCGCTCACGCCCGAGGAGATCCTCATGAGCGAGAGCCAGGAGCGCATGATGGCGATCGTGAAGCCCGAGAAGCTCGCCGGCTTCATGGAGGTCGTCCGGAAGTGGGACGTCGAGACGAGCGTGCTCGGCGAGGTCACCGACTCCGGACGCCTCTCGATCACCTGGCGCGGCCAGGAGATCGTGAACGTCGACCCGCGCACGGTCGCGGTCGACGGGCCCGTCTACGAGCGGCCGATGACCGTCCCGTCGTACCTGGAGGCCCTGCAGGCCGATACGGCCGCGTCGCTCGCCCGCCCCGCCGACGACGCCGGCGACGAGCTGCGCGCCCAGTTCCTGCAGCTCGTGGGCTCGGCGAACCAGGCGGATGCCGCGTGGATCACGAACCAGTACGATCACTACGTGCTCGGCAACACCGCGCTCGCCGCGCCCGACGACGCGGGCATGATCCGCGTCGACGAGGAGTCGGGGCTCGGCGTCTCGGTCGCCACCGACGCGAACGGGCGCTACTGCCAGCTCGACCCGCGCCGCGGCGCGCAGCTCGCGCTCGCCGAGGCGTACCGCAACGTCGCCGTGACCGGCGCGACCCCGATGGGCATCTCGGACTGCCTGAACTTCGGCTCTCCCGAGAACCCCGAGGTGATGTGGCAGTTCGCCGAGGCCGTCACTGGCCTGGCCGACGGATGCCTCGAACTGGGCATCCCCGTCACCGGCGGCAACGTGAGCTTCTACAACCAGACCGGCGACGTGCCGATCCACCCGACCCCGGTCGTGGCGGTGCTCGGCGTGATCGACGACGTCGCGCGTCGCATCCCGTCGGGCTGGCAGGACGAGGGGCACAACATCTACCTGCTCGGCGAGACGTACGCCGAGCTCGACGGCTCCGCGTGGGCGGGCGTCGTGCACGACCACCTCGGCGGGGTGCCGCCGTTCGTCGACCTGGCTCGCGAGAAGCAGCTCGCCGAGCTGCTGCGCGCCGCGGCGCTCGAGGGCCTCATCGACTCGGCGCACGACCTCTCCGACGGCGGCCTCGCGATCGCGCTGGCCGAGGGCGTCGGCCGCTTCGGCGTCGGCGCGCGCGTGATCCTCGGCGAGGTCATGGAGGACGCCGGGATCGACCTCGCGACCGCGCTCTTCTCCGAGTCGACCGGCCGCGTGATCGTGACCGTGCCCCGCGAGGACGACGTCAAGTTCCGCGGCCTCTGCGAGGGTCGCGGCTACCCCGTGCGCCGCATCGGCGTGACGGATGCCGCGTCGAGCTCGCTCGAGGTGCAGGGCGCGTTCACGGTGTCGATCGACGAGCTGCGCACCGTGAACCGCGCTCCGCTCGCCGACGCGTTCGGCCCGGTCGTCGGCTACTGAGCCGTCCGTCGGGTCCGAGCGGATCGAGGAACGACGCATGCCGGGCGGCGAGCGCCAGACGTACTCCGAGGCGTACGCCGCGGAGCACGGGACGTTCGCGCTGATCCCGGCGGCGTACGTGTTCCTCGTCGACGGCGACCGCGTGCTGCTGCAGCTGCGCGCGGGAACCGGATACTACGACGGCTGGTGGGCCGCGTCCGCCGCCGGGCACGTCGACCCCGGCGAGACGCTCATGGCGGGCGCCGTGCGCGAGACGCTCGAGGAGATCGGCGTCGACGTCGACCCTTCCGAGCTCGAGCCGATCACGGCGATGCACCGCACCGCGCCGACCGGCCGGCCGGTCGACCAGCGGCTCGACGTGTTCTTCGCGGCGCGCTCGTGGCGCGGCATCCCGACCCTGCAGGAGCCCGACAAGGCGAGCGCGCTCGAATGGTTCGCGCTCGACGACCTGCCCGAGCGGCTCGTGCACCACGAGCGGTTCGCCCTCGAGGGCTGGCGCGACGGCGGCCTGCCGGCGGTCACGGCGTTCGGATTCTGATGGAGGCGCTCGTCGGCGTCCTCGGCGCGCTGTTCGCGGCGGCGCTCGTCGTGGGCATGACGGTGCGCGCCATCCGCGCGCCGCGCGGGCAGCGGGCACGGTCGGCGTTCGGCCCGCTCATGGGGGCGGGCGAGACGTACCAGGAGCTGCACACGGGGCAGCGCGGACTGCACGACTCGGTCATCGAAGCGATCGCCGAGCAGGAGCAGCGCCCCTCGCGGACCGACGCCGACGACGAGCCGCCTCCCGGGTGAGCACGCGGGCTCCGGTGGCTCGTGTCAGGCGCCCTGCGGCGGGTGCACGAGCAGGTCGACGCGCTCGGCGAGGTAGGCGTCGAGCGGCAGTGCCGCATCGGCGAACGCCGGGTTCCAGCGCACGCCCACGACCGAGGTGCCGTCGTCGCGCGGGATGAGCCGGAGCGGCCCGTCGCCGACGGCGAGCGCGTCGGGTTCGAGCGACAGGGGCTCGGCGTCGAACACCACGGTCTCGCCCTCGGGGATCCCGCCCTTGATCGCGGCAGCGCGGTACGCGCGGTGCTCGGCGACCGAGTCGGCGAGCACGCTCCGTCGCACCGCGCGCTCGGCGCGCACCACGCGGCCGGTCGAGTACAGCCGCGCATCGGCGTCGAGCAGCAGCACGCCCAGTCGCCAGACCGGCCCGACGACGCGCATGCGCGGAGCGCGCGGCATGCCGAGCACGCGCCGACCCGCGACGAACTCGGCCAGCGTCTCGGTTCGAGCGGATGCCTCGACGAGCACGCGCACGGCGCCCTCGACGGCCTCGCGCGCCCGCGCGGCCGCGGCCGCGGCATCCGTCTCACCCATGTGTCGAGCCTAGACACGGCCGGCGAGTGTCCACGGAATGCGGCTCGGCTGTGCCCGGACCCGCATTGGCCGGACACTCGCCGCCCACGCGCTCAGCGCGTGCGCTCGATCAGCGCGAGCAGGGCCATGCCGTAGGCCTCGGCGGCGTCGGGGTGCTCGAACGCGAGCGTGTCGCCGCCGAGGCCGATCGACACCTCGAACGCGTCCGGCAGGCGGCGCAGGCTCCGGAACGTGGCGCGGAGCAGCTCGCGCAGCTGGTCCTCGCGCGGCAGCCAGATGGCGTCGGCGAGCGCGACCGAGTCGAGGGCCCACTCCGTCGTGCCGTTGAAGCCGAGGATCGTGCCGGTCTCGTGCCGGTGCGTCTCGATCGTCATCTCGCTGACCGTGAAGACGTCGGCCTCGGCCTCGGCCTCGACGTTGCTCGGCAGGTCGAGCTGGAAGCGGTCGCCCGACTGCGGATGCCACGCGAGCCCGGCGTCCCGCAACTGCAGGGCGAGGTCTCGGCTGATCATGCGGACACGCTACGCGCTCGCGCCGGCAGGAACCTAGTCGCGCCGCTTCCGGATGCGCGCCGGGCCGAGCCCCGCGCCCAGGCCGACGATGATGATCCCGGCGAACAGGAACCCGTAGCGCCCGCTGAGCACGCCGAACAGTCCGAGCACGACGCCGACGACGACCACCACGCGTGCGATCCGCAGGCGGACCCCGGGCTGCGACCACCAGCGCGAGACCAGGCCGCGGATCACGGGCGCGACCCGACGTCGAAGGTGCGACCGACCGCGTCCTCGGCCAGCGCCCACACGCGGGCGCCGGTGCGCGCGTCGCGGCTCGTGCGCGTCGGC